>CACYBS010000032.1 GCA_902772725.1 Erysipelothrix rhusiopathiae | reverse complement strand
CCGTTTAGGTCATATAGCTCCAAAATTTGCCGAGTTAAATGATGATGTATTGTTTGGAGAAGTATGGAGCCGTGAGGACAAGTTAAGTGCCAGAGACCGCTCCCTGGCAGTCATTGCGGCTTTATTCTCGGCAGGACAGTTTCCGCAGTTGAAAAGCCATATTGCCTTAGGAAAAGAACACGGATTAACCAAAGAAGAGGTCGTAGAAGTGATTACACAGCTTGCCTTTTACTGCGGCTGGCCGAAGGCATGGAGTACGTTCCCAATGGTTGATGAAATCTATGGGGAAGAGTAATATGGACCAAAAGAATGTCTTAAAACCGGAAGATATTCGAAACGAATCATTTAAGGTGTTTCAAATGTTCAATGATGATTGGGCATTGGCCACATCAGGAACGATTGATGATTATAATACCTGTACCATTGGATGGGGATCTTTAGGTGATGTCTGGGGACCTCCTTCCAAAGGAAGATCGATTGTTACGATTTATATCAACCCTAACCGATATACCAACGAATATATCATGAAAAATGATTATTTTACGGTCAGCTTTTTTAAACCGGAATATAAAAAGGATCTTGCGTATTTAGGATCGCATAGCGGCAGGGATGAAGACAAGGTTTCTCATACAAATTTGACGGCTGAAGCTATTGAACATGGGGTTGATTTTGAACAGGCGTACCTGACTTTTGTCTGTAAGAAAATCTATTATCATCAATTTGAATTGGAGAATATGATTGATATTTCGGATATTTCAGAACAATTGTACACAAGGCTGCCGCCGCATTATGAATATATCGGAGAAATTGTAGAGGTCATTCAAAAATGAAAAAAGAATTAAAAGGAAATATGTTGTTTATGCCGTTACCTGTATTGATGATCGGAACCTATGATCAAAATGGTGTTCCGAATTTGATGAATGCGGCATGGGGTGTTCAAAGTGATTATAATGAAGTATTCATTTCATTATCTTCTCATAAGACAACCGATAATCTAAAGATCAATCCTGATTTTACGGTTGCGTTTGCCACAAAGGATACGATGGTTCCATCTGATTATTTTGGACTTGAGAGTGGACGCAAGGTGAATAAAATTGAAAAGGCCGGTTTCCATGCCGTAAAAAGTAATAAAGTCAATGCACCGGTATTTGAAGAATATCCTGTCACCTTGGAATGTAAGATGACTGCCTTTGACGATCATGGCTTATGGGGAGAAGTCGTAGGCATGGTTGTTGATGATGCGGTATTAACCGAAAACGGTAAAATTGACTGGGGAAAGGTCGAACCGATTTCTTTTGATTCCAGCTTAAACAAATACCGCCTGGTTGATGAAGTTGTCGGAGATGCCTTTAAATCAGGCTTGGCACTAAAATAAAGAGCTGCAGGTCAGCTCTTTTCCTATCAAAAACGAAAGGAAGATGAAATGACAAATTCATTTACATTGGATACAACCGTTAAAGAAGTAAGACATCATCCTGTCTTTCAAGATTATGGATATTTATTGTTTCCCATTCATCAATCGATTCCGGATACTGTTAAATTGAAAGATCTTGCCCGCTACTATATCTGGTATAACTATATGAATCCAAATAAAACGGTAGAAATCGTCAATTATCTGAAAGAGCAGGCTGAGAATGGTAAGCAGATTTTTTATCCGATTTACTCTAAAGAAGAACGGGAAAAAGATTTTCAAAAACGAAATACCGGTTTGTTCTTCTTTCGGGGAAAGGAAAATGCCAAAACGGCCATTGTGAATGCCGGCGGAGGATTTATGTATGTAGGAGCTATGCATGACAGCTTTCCACATGCCCTGGAATTATCAAAGATGGGATATAATGCGTTTGCCTTGATTTACCGTCCCGGTTCTCAAAGTGCCTGTCAAGATCTTGCCAGAGCGATTGCGTTTCTTTTTGAACATCAAAAGGAATTGAAAATTGATATGGATGGTTACTCTTTATGGGGAGGCAGTGCTGGTGCCCGCATGGCAGCCTGGCTTGGCAGTTTTGGAACAGCTTATTTCGGGGAAAAGGAATATCCGCAGGCAGGAGCTGTAATTATGGAATATACCGGACTTTCGGAAGTATACGGTAATGAGCCGCCAACCTATAACTGCGTGGGGACTCATGATGGAATCGCATCCTCTTATACGATGAATCATCGTATCCAGAGAATTAAAAATAATGGAACGAATACAGAAATTGAAATTTTTAAGGGATTGCCTCATGGGTTTGGACTTGGAGAAGGAACCATTGCCGAAGGCTGGATCTATCGGGCAGCCGATTTCTGGATGCAGAATATATAGACACAGTCATCAAAAACTGTGTTTTTTTTGTATAATGGAGACAAAAGACGGAGGTTTACTATGTTTAAAAAATGGATTGTGTTTATAATAACCTTTCTTTTGGTGATAAGCGGATGTAGTTTAGCTCCGAAAGAAACAGAATCTACTTCCAACCAATTGTCTTTCCGATTTGCCACAAAAGAAGAAGGACAGGAATTGATGTTAGGAAATACGGAGTATTATGCAGGATTCAGCCAGAATGATTTGGATTATAAGTTTCAAAAGCTAAATGCCACAATGGAAGAATACCAAGCCTTTGCCAAAGAACAGGTACTCGAATTTACCGAAGAAGAAAAAACATATTTAGAAGGCTGTTTTGAACATATGGAACTGATATTGGAAGAAAATGGATATACACTTCCTTCGCTTGATCAAATCATCTTAATCAAAACAACCATGGAAGAGGAAAACGGAGTGGCAGGGTATACACATGGAACCCAGATTTATATTAATGCGGAAATAATTGATACATGTATGCATACAAATAATGTCTACATGTATGAATTTCTAGGACATGAATTGTTCCACTGTCTGACAAGATGTAATCCGGATTTTAGAGCCGATATGTATAAACTCATTCATTTTACGGTGGTAGATCATGATTATGAACTGCCTCCAAGTGTATTTGAATATCATATTTCCAATCCGGATGTAGAACATCATAATTCCTATGCCACATTTAGAATCAATGGCGAAGATATTGACTGCTTCACGGATTTTGTGACCACAAAACATTTTGAAAAACCGGGTGATCAATTC
Organism: Erysipelothrix rhusiopathiae; assembly: GCA_902772725.1. Classification (GTDB taxonomy): domain Bacteria; phylum Bacillota_I; class Bacilli_A; order Erysipelotrichales; family Erysipelotrichaceae; genus RUG11795. The sequence goes on along the minus strand of CACYBS010000032.1, from coordinate 279 downwards.
TTTGATGTGGCGACAACGGCCTTAGTTCCGATTGATGGAAGCGATATTTACTATACGCCGGAACAGGCCGAAAACTTTGATGAAGTTTTTGGAAAGAATACGACTTATGTGGTGGATCCGGAAGAGTGCATGGCAGATAACTTTTCCTATGCCTTAAACTATGGTATGAAAGGTTCGAAAGGGGAAGGATATCCAAATCCGGAAATTATTGAAGGAATCATCGACTATTTAAAGAAGGAATAATATATGAATAAATGGAAGAAAGGAATATTGGCGCTT
>CACYBS010000031.1 GCA_902772725.1 Erysipelothrix rhusiopathiae | reverse complement strand
TGCTTGTCGGCAATAATCGAAAGTGCCGTTGCTTTGATTATTATAATCATATCCTGGATGGTAAATTATCTCGCTGATAATTGATCAAAATGCCTGTTCACACTGCGTACTTTGTTATCCAGCTCGTTTACCAACTCCGCTCCTCTCTCAGCTACATCTTTTACATGCTTGTCATCATATTTAATTCTTGCCAGGGCATGAATAAGTTTATCACGCTCTCTTTTCCAGGATTCTATTTCTTCAATGAATTCAAGTGTCAGCCTTTTTCTTATAAACCTATCTGTGAAAGCCATATTAGACCTCATTTTATTGAGTTTTTGGGAAAGCTTCAATTCCTGTTCCCTATTATCCGTCCATTTCACTCCTGCATGTACAAGAAGCGAAAGACATCTGTCCTCAACTATCGCATATTCGATGAAGATCGCCTGATAATAGAAGCCAAAACGAAGAGCTTTTGAGAGATTGATTTTCATTGCCTTGTAGGCTTCGTATTTTTCATAGTTTTTCATGATAATGTTTCCTATTGTTATTTCAGTGACTTTACAGCAACGGCATGGTCTTCTATTATCGATGTCAGTTAGCGGCTGTACTTACCATCCGGAGGGGGAAGGATATCTACGCAACTCCCAGTCTTCTGCCCGTCTCTATTAGTACCCGATGAGGGATTCATATTCTCAGAAACTCTTTCATTGGTACAATTAAATCCGTCTAAATTATCTCGGATAGGTATTGAGTCCTGCACAGCGCTTTTTGTTTGTTTGATATTGATTTTTTTATCTACTATCACAGCTACTGAGATATAAAATACCAACGCTTCAGCCTGAAAAAAAGGTAGCACGGCACAATCGAGAAGTGCCTCCAAAGCAAATGCAATCGAAGCAATTATTGGAAATAGTAAATATCGTTGTTTATTATCAGTTTTGAAAAAAAGAAACCCGATACAGATAAACCCACAGATCAAATAATAGATCATCGAAAGTATACCGACAGGAACTCCACAACGATAAGCAATTTCTAAGAATATATTATGCGCATATGGGAGTTCCGCAGATCCTGTAAATTTCACCGGATCATATTGGTCAAAATCATTCCCAATCCAATTCAAGTGACTCGCATAGTTCTTCCAAATCTGTATCCGCCCTGAAGAATACGTGTTAAGATCTTTCCCCGTGGATATATCAAATCGGTCACCAACATCCGGTTCCTGAGGAGCTTTATTCTGTGATTCTGTAGTTTCTACCGATGGGGTAATACCCTGATTTCTTTCTCTCGCTCTTTTGTTTATATCCATCATTGCAGATGATGCTTCAACAAATAAAAAGATAAGCAATATAATTATCAGCAACTGGCAAAGTACCGTTCTATCTATTTTCACCTTAAAATACCTAAAGTTAAAAAACAAAGAAGTCATTATACAGATAAACACAGTTATAAACGCGACTCTCATCTGTCCTGTGAGGATGATGCCAGTTCCCATACCAATGGAAACACCAGAATATATAGATTTTATCCATCTTCTGTCTTTAACTGAGAAGAGATACAATCCACCTAATACCATTTCCATTCCGATAAGACTAAAACTGTTTGCATTAGGCATACAGCCATTACATCTCGTTCCGACCGTAGCAAGATTACCACCAAATGCCAATATATAATTTATGATATAAAATAACATGCCTACAAATAACATAGCATTAATTATTGGGCAAAATAGATTCTCATAGTCTCTGCGATTATTCCATACCAAAAAAAAGGCCGGAAAGACCAATATCAATTGGACTCCAAACAAACGATACCCATCCCCAATGGGATGAATGAAGCTAATTATTATTATCAACAGTCCCATCGTCAATTGAGCGAGAATAACAGAAGATCTCCATCGTACTCGATGCAAAGGTTTTTTGATACTCAAAATCGTTATTACTAAAAAGATTATGGTACAAAACAAATAGCGTGATGACTTGGTTGGCAATAATTCCCTGAATGCCCACCCTTTGAAGATAGTTGCTCTGAAGGCAATGAAAAAAGAAAATAGAGCAATATAAAGGAATAGAATGATTCTATCTTTAGCCTTTTCACTAATGCGTCCAGTCCCTATATTTATAAGATTCAGATTAAATATAAAAAAATGTTGCAGCGTTCTTAATATCATTTCTTGCCTTTGTTGTATTCTTTTATTAATGTTCACGATATTATTCTCGCTAGATTATTATACTTTGGTATTACTCTTTTCCCAAAACTTATACTATGCTTTTTCCACAGTATAGCAGCATATATAACACACTGGAAAATATTTACATAAATATTAGAATTGCAACAATCATTGTTGCAATTCTTGGCATCAAGACTATAGTTAAAAAACATTAAGAAATGAGGATTTATTAATAATATGCCTAAAATGAAATCCCCGACACATGGTCCTTCCAACTAATCCGGATCCCTCCCATCAATTACTGCCTTATCTGTTATTTTGCGTTACTAATTCTGATGCAGTTGCTCAAGCCAAGTTTTCTTTTTATTATATGTTAATAAAAATAATACCGAGCTGATTGATGTCATATTCATTGCAAAGTTCTGTTACATTCCACAAAAGGGACTGCTTAGTACCTCGCTCTACCACGCATATAGCATCTCTAACCGGTAGCATTTTTTTTTCATCTATCTTATCTGAAACATCTATGACACTTGCTGTAATTCCCAAATCATTTATGCCATAGAAAAGTTTATTCACAATCTCACCACTATAAGCGCTTGCAAAATTAATAATTGAAATATTTTTGACCTCAGCATGTTGGCATACCGAACCTATTGTTGATATAGTTTTTGTTATCTGTGTTTCTTCGTCAGCACTGTTATGGTACCTTATTTTATTTACCATATTACTATAAAACAGTTTGCCAATTCCCGAAGCATTAACCGGATGATATACGTCACCTAATAATCTGCTACCCGTATAAGTCACGGCTATGTCTGGGGACATAATACAACCTTTGAAAATAATAACAATCAGATATAAGGCTGCATATAGGAACACCCCTCCAAAAAAGCCTCCTATTATAGTTTTTTTATTGATTCCTGGTTTCTCCGGTTTCTCCGCAACGCTTCCTTTCACATTTTCTATATCCGCCTTTTTTTCGAAGGTATTCTTGATGGCAATAATACTCTCTACTGCTGCTTTCTGTTCAGGGTCAAGTGCTCCTTCCATGTTTTTTATATATGTCTCTGTACTATATACATTTACAATAATTGTGTTTCGGGTGTTTACTGCAACTGAATTGAATAATCTGACTTCATTTGACCTAATCAGGCTGATTGTATGTGGTCCGATAGTTTTATTTAGCTCTGCAGAATAATCGGTAAGTGCAGACGTTATTATCTTTTCAACAGCAACCGCATCTGTGCTTTCTGGCAATACAATTTTAGCCTCCAATATAACATCTCCATTATCACTGCTATTAATGTATTCTCCTTTATTTGGTGCAGTAATCAATTCCGCAATGTATTTTTCATCAATATTCGGATTTATTACATCCCGTATACCAGAGATAATAGTATCATTTGTAAAGAATGACTCATATCCGTACGCCAATGATGTAAGTACCATCTCGGAAGAGTCCTCAGATGATAAATAGTAGTCCAACAACAAGGTTCTTTGATTGGTCGGATTCTCCTGCATTAGGATCGAATGATTTACATAGTCTTTTTCTTCTCTTACCCATTCCTTCTGCTGCACCATGTATTCAACAGCAGAAACCTTATCTTCTGGCAGAGACTCAAGAATGTCACTAATTTGAGTCTCAACTGAACCATTTAACATTTCCTCTGAACGTTTTATGCTTTCAACCTGCTCTTCATAGGCTTTTGTATCATTGGTATACTTATATCCTGTAGCAAGGAGTGAAATCAAAAGCGCAAAAATAACCATCGCTTTCCATTGAGATAAAAGGTCCCAGAGTGTATTAAAAATATTGATTCTTGTAGTAGGCCTATTCATCATAGTTTTACTCATTATGGTCATTCCTCCCATGCGAAAGTCTTCTAATTGATACTATTCCGTAATATTGTCTCGGATTTCTCTGAATTTACTATTTTTTTCAAACAAATACTCTGCAATAATCTCCATCAATTCGAAATCATTTTCATGGTCTAAGTCCAGAATGCCTGTGTCGTACATTTCCACTATTTCACAATAGCCGTCCAAAACTCCCTTTCCGGCTCTAAGGAACTCTGGATTATACGCATAAATCGAAGCATTCATGTCAAATATTTCAGGCGCCTGTTGTCTTGCCGTATATTCTGAATCGATCACTTTTTTAACACCATGGTCAGTTCTCTTGACCTGATTGAAATATGGATTTCTACGTGCAGTAGCCACGGTGGTAACGACATCTGCCTTTCTTTCTATTTGAAGAGCAATCACTCTTTCAATATCTTCAACCGTTCTTAGCGGAGAAGTAATATCCAAATCTACTACTAGGTTATAGGTAGATTTGTTTCTCTTTTCCATTTCAACGAGACAATTATTGATGACTGCAATCTTTCCTATTGAATCACCAGCCAGGCTATTGTCTCGTCTGATCTTATCAATTTTTACCATTCTGTTTTCCACGACAAGTGCGAGTAGCTCTTCACTGTCCGAGTTGACTACTATATCACAATCATACTCAGGATGTCTTTCCTTAAATAATGCTATTGATGACACAGTATAATATGCTAGATGCTTGCCACAGAACATGCGTAGATTCTTGTTTTTAATTCCTTTTGATCCCGCTCGTCCGCAAATAGTAAAAAGTATTCTCATTGCTTTATCTCCCAGCCCCAAATATGTTGGGTATATTTTTTTATTTGAGCTTCGGGTTTTACTTTGATAGTTAAATTTGGCGATGTTCCGAACACAATACAATTGTCTGGGATATTCTCATTAATTATATATGTTCCTGCTGAAACAACAACGTTGTTTCCAATATGAGTATCCCCTAAAACAGTTGAGTTTGCATACAAAATAACATTATCTCCCAGAACAGGATATGTCAGTTTATCTTTTGCACGGTTACCACCTATGGTAGTACCCTGATAGACAAACAGGTGATCTCCGTATTCAGCTCTTCCAAGAACGCTTCCTAGCGGATGCTCGCACAAAAAATGCTCCGGTAATTCAATAGCATAAAACCAATCATTGGAATGCATGATCTTATTAAGATAATATATTTGATCCGCTTCCTTTGGTGTATTTCCATTGCCATTAATAAAAATCTGATGAGCAAGCCTGTACAGAAAAATCATCCACTGTACTGACATATATGGTGACAGAAGCGCGTTATGGCCATCGAAGAACCGTTGATTGGGCATGTTTCTGAAATTCTCTTTCATCGCTTCCAGTGCTGATGGTAATGCATTATTAATTACTATTTCATCGGTGTCTGCCCAATAATTATCCAGTTGCTTTAGTAAAAGGTTTTTTATTTCTTTAGGCTTATCTATAATACTAATCATATAATCCCCTGTGTCAGTTCCAGCACCTTAATCCCATGAATAAAACCATCTTCTGGCTCTGATTGCCCTACTATCATATCAAGAAAATGCTCCAGTTCCCTCTTTTGATAATCATTTCGTTCCTCGTGGAAGTCTAAGGTTTTTCCGCATGCAAGAAAATGTACTCTATTCTTGAATATATCGCCTAATATCGTTTCATTATCAGTAAACAACTCAATTTGTCTGATCGTCTTTCTTCCAAAATAGTCCAAATGGAGTTCCAGAACTTTGTCTGGATATTCTGCTATATAAATTGCATAATCATCACTGTCTATTTCGAGATTTGATTTTTTACCAATAAAGTGATACATCGTCTCCGGCCAGCCAAACAAGTATGTGAGATAATCCCATTCATGGATTAAATCTATGCTGACGCCTCCACCCATTTCTCTGTGAGCACTATACGTTTTTCTGTAGTCCTGACCTGGTCGCCATTCGGGAAGATAACTGGATGAAATGCTCCTTATTGAAAGAACATCTTCAACAGCTATATTATTTCTTATAAATTGGATCACCGAATTATAGCGCAAAGGACAGGCAACATAATAAATTTTGTTGTTATCAGTAGAAAACTCTTTTGCATTTTCTATCTGCAACAAGGAAACCACTGGTTTTTCGATAAAAAAGTTTCTGCCTTTATTATGAAAAGATTTTAATGTATCAAGATGACACTCTGTTGGATTTGTAATGAAGATTATATCATAATCACACGGAACCATTCTTAAATCGTTAAACACTTCTGAGATGCCTTTTGTCGAGGATGTATTATCAGTATGCCTGAACGCATCTATTTTTATCAGGATATTTCGGCAAGCAGCAATTTCTTTTAAATTACATATATGTCTTTTCGCAATTGAGCCAATCCCGACAAACAAGATTTTTAGCGTTTTCATTTCATCAAGCCCCCCAAAGATCTATCAAGTCCAGTACTATCTTATCCTGTTCAAATCCATAAATAGGCTTTTTTCCGCTAAGGACTACGTCAAAAAACTCTCTAATCTCGTTTCTGTATGCATTTTCAACAATGAAAGATGTATATTCCTGCCTATGTTCCGATCTTTCCTCCAGGTCGACATGATCCATTTTTTTGCTTATCGGATTATATTCGAAAATACTCTCAGGTGTACCACTCCAGGCTAAATACTTTCCTTCTGTATATGCCTCCAGCTTTCTAACAGCACAAGGAGATACCACATCAACAATCAATGAACCTTTATTTCCATTCTCATGTGTAATTTGAATCATATAATTGTCATCAAAGTCTACATTTAATTTTGTGATTTTATCGGACTGGACATCTGCTTTGCATATTTTTCCGAAGGTTGCAATTAACCACGGCAATTCTATTGCCAATATTTCTCTGCATCCGTTTGTCTCCTTGCAGCCGACAAAGAAATCATTGTAATTTTCCCAAGGATGCCAATCTGGAAGATATTGCCCAACATGATATATATAATTCCATTTTCTATCTCCCGTAATTTTTGACCTTATATATTGTATTTCTTCTCTATAGAAAAAAGTAGATGAGAGAAAGAGAATGCAGTTGTTTTTCCGAGCTAAAGACATATTTTCTTCATATCGATCATCTACGAGATTCAGCTCTGTAAAAACATTCCACCCCCTCTTAAGGCAGTCATTGATTATTTCAGCATGCGATAACGGCGATGTACATATGAATGCACAATCGACTAATGATTCGATATCTGTCAGATTTTTGAAAGTATTTATTCCAAATAGCTCAGATGCTTCTTTTCTTCTGTCATCACGACCATCAATACCGATAATACTATTCTCTGGATACATGTCCTTCATTAGACGTATCCTTCTTTTCCCCATTGAGCCTAATCCAATTACAACTATATTCATAATTTCAGTTAAACCTTTCCCATTTTGGATAACTATCAGTTGTTTTTTCAAACTTCAAATCAAAAAACGACTTCTTTATATCAATTTTTCCTTCCATTACAGTTTCAAAAGTCTTTTCAGCTATGGATCGTGCAGCGTTTCCATCTCCATACGGGCAGATCACGCTTTTGCAATTATTCTGAAAGTCTTCGCTAAGAGCTATGTAAATGGCGTGAATAATATCTTCTGCCATTGGCTTGCAGTTAATAATGCTATCTGCTTGTAGCCGACCCTTCTGTCTATCGCCTATATTAACCGTCGGTATTTTAAAAGCTGGTGCTTCTATTATCCCACTCGATGAATTTCCTAATACAAAAGCTGAATATTTCATCAATGAAAGATATCGTCTTACGCCAAGAGAGGTATACACATGCAAGTTTTCTATAGTATTTTTTGCATTGTCAAGAAGTTCATTAATCCTGGCGCCCCCTTGGTCTGAATTAGATTTTGTAAGTATAAACTGCATTCTTGGAAAAGCTTGTATCGCTTCCAACAGGTTATATATTAGCTGATCAACCTCGGCATTCTCCATTGTAACAGGGTGATATGTGCATAGAGCGTACTGGCAATCACTAATGCCAATACTGTCTAATGCCTCCATACGGCCCATATCAGCGACCGTAATAATATTATCTATACTCGTTGACCCGAAATTGAATACTCTGGAGGGATTTTCTCCCATTTGGATGACCCTTCTCCTACTGTCCTCGTTTGTCACAAAATGCAGGTAACTCATCTTAGTGATCGAATGCCTAATCCATTCATCCAGTGCTCCCTCTGTTGTATCACCACCACAAAGGTGAAAAATCGGTGTTCTGGTGTTCCCTGCCGCTATAGATATCGCCAGTGTTTCATACCTATCACCAAGAATCATCACCGCATCATATTTTTCCGCGGAAAACAATTCTGTAAACTTAACCAGTGTTTCTGCCTGATTGCATGAGATATCATATTCCGAAACTGACTTGACTGGTATCAATACTCTTTTATCAATCCTGACTTGAGATTCCTCTATCTCTCGAACAGTCATACCATAGTGTTCACTCAGATGGGTTCCGGTAACTATTAAATCTGTTTGGAACTGATCACTTTCACGTTTTCTAAGTTCTTTGATAACAGGGGAAAGTAGTCCATATTCTGCACGTGTTGCAGTTATTACAGCTATTTTTTTCATATTTCAATCATCTCTTCCGCAGAATAATCCCTATTCGCAATAGTTCCAATGACACTAAACCACTCCATCGGACTTATCCCAGTGCCTGGACGCTTAACAGTTAAATTCTCTTCCGAAAACGTTTCTCCTTTTTTTATTGCTTTGCTTGCTACTATACTCTTTCTGGCAACTGAAACATTCTTTAGTTCAGAAGGTGATGGTGTCTTAATTCCTGACCCAAGAGACTGCTCAATATGGCGTATACACCGAACCATATCTGTAAGCTCTTGGGGCTCCAAACTCGCCTTATGATCCGGACCTTCCATATTTCGGTCCAACGTAAAATGTTTTTCAATTATAGTAGCTCCAAGCGCAACTGCAGCAATCGGAACTTCAATTCCTTTAGTATGGTCGGAATAACCGACTTCAAGCCCGAATTCTTTTCTCATTGCTTCCATTGCATTAAGATTAACATCCTCAAAAGGTGTTGGATATTCTGTGTTACAATGAAGCAACTTAATATCAGTAGTGCCGTTGTCTCTAAGCACCCTAATCGCTGCTTTTATCTCTTCCATATTACACATGCCGGTAGACATGATAACAGGCTTTTTTGTTTTTGCAAGCTCCAATAGATATGGGAGATTTGTTACCTCTCCTGATGGAATCTTCCAGAATGGTATATCAATAGAATTAAGAAACTCAATGCTGTCGAAATCAAAAGGAGTAGACAAGAAACATATTCCTACTTTATCGCAGTATTTTTTTAAGTAAAGAAATTCATCAAATGACAATTCCAGTTTTTTAAGCATGTCTAGCTGGGAACCTTCTCCAGTTGTCCCCTTTTGGTATTCTGCCTTATGCGCATGCACAGATACAAGATTTTCTGATCTGTATGTCTGAAATTTTACACAATCAACTCCCGCATTCTTTGCCGCATCAACCAGTTTGCATGCTAGATCAAAATCCCCATTATGATTAACTCCTGCTTCCGCAATAATAAAAACGCTCATTACTCAATCACCCTGCATGGATTGCCATATGCTACGATTCTTTCAGGCAGGTCCTTTAACACCACACTCCCAGCTCCAATTAATGCATTATTACCAATTACAACCTGTTGTTTTATCACGCTTCCAACGCCAATATGACAGTCTGATCCAATAATTACTTCACCACATAAAACCGCTCCCGGACTGATGTGCGAGAAGGCACCGATTTGACAGTCATGCTCAATTACTGCCCCTGTATTGATAATACAACAACTCCCTAATGTAGTATTTGTATTAACAATTGCACCTTTACCTATGAAAGCTCCATCTTCTATGGAACTATAGCTAGCAATAATCGCTGTTGGATCTATAATTGTCGGAACTTTATACCCGATATCTTTAATTAATCTATATAGTTTCCTTCTTATTGAAGTGTTTCCAATGCTTCCGACTGTAATCAAAGCATCAGTCCATCCTCTCTTATATAAGTCTCTGAGGTCTTCGTCTTTGCCCACTACATGTATTCCACAATAATGACAGTCAGAATAATCTATGATTCCTATCTCATCAAAGGGATTGGGAGTAATTGAAAGTATACTGTCAATCACCGAACGGCAATGACCTCCTCCTCCTAGCAATAATAGTTTTCTAACTGAATTCATAGATTATTCTCCACATAATTTGATCCGCATTTTTTCCAATTCTGACAATTGTCCCATATCCATCCATTCACTTTCTCCAACCGGGAACACCGCTACTTTGTTTCCTTTCGTTCTTTCCATCTCTATTATGTCAGGAAAACCTATTGGAACTTCGTCTTCTACATCAAAAACAACTTCAGGTTCTACTATATAGATTCCTGTATTTGTCAGAAAAGACATGATAGGTTTTTCCTTCATTTTTTCTATGCTCCCATTTAATCCCATTTCTACAATTCCATAAGGAATTGTAAGATTTTTATAGGCACATATCATAGTTATAGCATTACCATTTTCTTTATGAAATTGGAGCATTCTCTCGTAGTTTGCCGTAAGAAGAGCATCGCAATTAGCGAAGAAAAAAGTGCTATCGAAAACTCCTTTAAGAAGACTCAGTCCACCTCCCGTTCCCAACGGCTTATCTTCGTCATACCAGGTAATTTTATAGTCATTCTCATTTTCGGCAAAATAAGCCTTCATAAGTTCGCGCTTATAATTAACTATGATATGAAAATCATTACAGTTATAAGATTGATACTCTTTCATTATAAGCTCGAGTATCGGTAAATCTCCTACAGGTATCAGTGGTTTTGGCAGTACCTTGGTGAATGGTTCAAGTCTCGTTCCCTTACCACCGGCATTAATAACAACTGGTACATTAAGGGGATTATGTTCACGATAAATAATACCGTCACCATTATAAATATCTATAACTATATTCTTCTCGTCAACAACAGGTATAGCGACATAGTTTTTTTTATGATATATCCCCTTTGCATCATCAAGCGAACGTGCTGCTTTCGGATTGGTGTTAGCAGCTTTTATGGCATCATCATCCATTCTGCCACCAGCCAGAAGAAATCTTCTTATATCTCCATCTGTGATACATCCGAGCAATTTCATTTCGTTATTTACAAGGAAGAGTATTCCGCTCGCATTATCGTCAATTGCTTTCATAGCGTAAGAGATGCTTATATCTTCTTTTCCAAGAAATTGCGTCAGTTCACTGTTTTTCATATGCTAATTCCTTTAAAAGGTTCCTCACTTCTTGTGCAACGTATGTTATTTCTTCTTCGGTAATTTGTGTGCTCGACGGAATGTTCAGTATTCTGTCGGCATAATATATGGCTTTTTCTAATTTATAAGTTTCTTCATTTAAATACGGCTTTTGCTCGTTGATTAATCCCCAAATAGCTCTTGTTTGTATCCCTTTTTTCTCAAGTAACGTAATTATTTCTCGCATTGTATTATGTACTTTATCTCTATTAATTATAAGCGAATAGAACCATTTATTAGAATCCGTACCGTTACGAAACGGCATAAGTTCCGCAAGTTCAAACCCTTCAAATGCTTCTTTGTATTTCTGATAATTATTCTGCTTTCTATAAATGAACTCTTCTAACTCTTCCATCTGAGCTACACCTAAAGCTGCTTGGAGATTAGTCATTCTATAGTTGTAACCGACCTCGTCATGGATATAATAATGAGCATCATTCTTTGCCTGAGTAGATAGATATCTTAAATGATCTACAACCAATGGGTTGTTAGCAGTAATCGCACCTCCGCCTCCCGTTGTAATGATCTTATTCCCATTGAAACTATAAGCGCCATAGTGACCAATAGTACCTGCATATTTACCAACATATTTGCCTTCTGTATAATGTGTACCAATTGCTTCAGTTGCATCCTCTATGACCTTAAGATTATAATTCTCTGCAATTTCCATGATAGATTCCATATCTGCCATGTTTCCGAAGACATGCACTACAACAACTGCTCTAACAATCTGTCCCTTATAAGTGAGGCCATCAGCAGTCAGAGCGCATTCGTTTTCACAAAACTCCCTAAGTTTAATTGGATCCAGACAAAGGCTGTCATCACAGTCAATGAACACAGGTTTAGCATATTGATACTTGATTGGATTTACTGCTGCAATAAATGTCAGCGGCGAAACAAGAACAAAATCTCCCGGAGTAACATCAGCATCCCTTAATGCCATATGCAATGCAGATGTTCCGCTTTGGCATGCAGCTACGTTATCTGTATGAAGAAATCTCGCCAGATCTTTTTCCAACCTTGTAATATAAGCACCTCCTGTAGAAACCCATCCTTGAGATAGTGCATCATCCACATATTTGCGTTCATTTCCCTCAAAATTCGGAATAGATAAAGGTATAAACTTTCTCATGGCCCACGTATAATCCAGCGATCTCATTTTGAGAGCCGGATTTTTCCTTTCTCCCAACTTGGTCGGGTAGTTTGAAACATCTATTATATACTTATCTTATGCTCTTTGAATTTTTAACTGGATTCTTATGTCATTGACCATTATGAGGTGACTCAAACCACAGTTTTTTTGTCTCTATTGGTAAACAGCCAGATAATGTGAAGTTACCTCACATTTGTAGCAGCGTGGATTTACTCGTATACTGAAGCAATCACTACATCTTGCTATCTAAGGTTCTTCCTGTTTCAATATGATCAAAGTTCGGAAGATAGTTGCTTAATATCTTAACAATATCCGCTTTTGCAATCTGGTCGCTATTAAAGGCCGAAGACAGATTCGCGAGTAGCTCACGTACTTTATCTCTATCTGGAATCTCTTTGCCAACTATAACCCCAAGCGACTGAAACCTATCCATATCTGCAGTCTCTGACTCCGTCACGAATTCTTCAAACGCTTTTTCACCAGATGTATCTGATGATGAATAATGAACCGGATATATTTTACTCCCTTTTTTCAGGTCTTCTGCTTTTTCTATTGCTTCCCGATCACTCCTGCACTGCACTATCTTATATCCATGCGCTTCCAGCAATGCTGTTCCAATCGCATCAAATGTCATCATTTGTGCTTTGTCCAACTTTGGAAAGAAGATTGCTCTGTTTTCACCAAGTATGCATGACAACATGCATATCTGGCCGCTTTCCTCTGGTGATACAAAATATCGTTTCACATCTGATGGTGCTGATAGCGGCTGAAGTTTTCTGATTCTTTCCAAAAAACCTGAAGGTAATGATCCATTTGAAAATGCAACGTTAGCAAATCGGGCGGTTTTAACCGGAAACACATCGGAGTAACTAAATATAAGATCTTCCATTACTCTCTTTGATGCTCCCATAATATTCACTGGGTTTGCAGCCTTATCTGTCGATACACAAAAGTATTCTTCGGGCGGATATTGCTCTAGAAGGTCAAGTAGTAGCTTTGCGTGAAGCACATTATTCTGCAACAAAGCTTCAACAGAGTATATGTCTTTTTCGGATCGAACATGTTTATGAGCTGAAAAATTTCCCACAATGTCAAAGCCATTATGACTAATAAACATCTTCCTAAAAACTGATGATGCAAAATCCATGGGATATGTTATAAATTCGCTTGGTATATACATGTCCTTAGTTGAACGCAAGTCTCTTGTCAATTCAGCCAATGCGTTTTCGTTTGTATCAACAACAACAAGTGCTGCCGGCCTAAAAGGCAATATCGCCTTTATGAAGGAGGATCCAATTGACCCTGCTCCACCAATTACAAGCACTGTTTTCCCCTCTATTCCTTTTGTGAGTAATGCTTTAGTATTGACAATATCTTGAGCAAACATGGATCCACATCTTTTTGTAACGGACTCATTTATAAATCGGTCTAAATTAAACATTTCTGTTAACTATCTCCTTTTTAAAAATCTGATTATATACTCTTTGTTTTTAATAAGAATCCCTCCAATGGCAAAACAATACATAAATCCTGCAAAGTATCTCAGAGCTGGTGCTTGATATATAAAGTTGACCATTATTGAAAGCAATACAGCAGCTACAGATACACCTGCAATAAATCCATAAGGATAAACTGTCTTGTACCCATACCGTCTGACAAGGTACATGTGTATCAAAAGAAGCCATAAGTATCCTGTTAAAGTAGTATATGCTGCAGCAATATATCCGTAACGCGGGATAAACAGTAGATTTAAAAAATAATTAAGAGCTGCCGCCGAGCAACTGGCTATCGCCATACCAATAGTTTTTTTTGTAAACTGTTCAACATTAACGAGCATTGTATACAAAAACTGAAAAATACAGCCGCAGGCAACTGGAGGCATAACATAAATAGCAGCTTTATATGTTTCTCCTCCAAGTATAAACAATACGTCTGGTGCAAATAACATTATTACAGTAGCGAGCGAAAAGAACATCAGTATATACTTTTTAGAAAATGCATTTATCTCCCCATATTCTCTATTATAAAGATTCTGTCCCAGCCAAGGTGCAAATGCAGAATTCATAGACGTTATGAGTATAGTTATAATAGCACCACATGTATAAGCAAGACTGTATAATGCATTATCGTCAGCACCGCATATATTAGTGATCATTATCTTATCTACCGAATTCAATACTGTAAGCGACAGCAAGTGAGGAATAAATGGCATACAAATCGGAATAGCATATTTCCAATATTCAAGTTTTACATGTTTCCCTTTAAAGGCAATAATTATGTATAAAACAAATCCAACAAGAATAGTAGGTATCACTGTACCAGCTACTCTTCCCGCAAGCCGGTCATCCATGATTATCACTAATATAACTGAAAGTGCCGCAGTTCCAATTGCAACGATCAAACTAATAATGACTGAAACCCTATATTTAAAGAAGTAACGTTCTCTTGCTTGAAACATGTTGACTGCCGGTAGAAACAGAAGATATACTATCATACTATTTAAGTACACTCTGCTCATACTGAATGCTCCAGCATAAAGGCTGAATGAAAAATTAAGCAAGACAGCAGAAATTGCGGCGGACAACGTACTCAATGAAAGAGTAGACCAAATATAGCTATCAAAATCATCCTCATAATCAAATCTTGCACTAATAAAAGTGCTATCAAGATTAAAAGTCACAACAATGGCCATAATCGCAAGCCATGATATATAGTTATTATACAGGCCAAACTCACTATGGCTAAGCAGTCTTGTAAAAAGAGGTGTTGTTATAAACCCTATGCTTTTAACAAGAAAATTTGATACTGTATACCATATTCCAGATTTTAAAGCCTTTTGATTATCAGACATTCTATTCTTCTTCAGTTATAAAGGATTGCATATAACTTGTGATCGCTTCTGTTACACTTCTATCAATATGTGGTTTCTCTTCTTTTGTTTCTATACTTTTAACGAAGGCTACTAATTCATATCGTATTCCTTCTCCATCTAGTTGATAGAAGAATCTCTTGTTATTCTGTGGATTCTCATAACGTATTTCAAAATAATCCGTTTTCCACCAAGGTGCAGGGATATAAGCATATCCCTTTGTGCCCGAGATGATCATTTCCCCTTCTGCCTTTACTGAATTTCCGGCTTTTATCGACGCAACCGCATTTTCAAATTCAAAATCTGCCTTAATAAATCCATACATAGTCTTTTTTTCATCTAAAAATCGGACAAATGATCTTTTGCTATGGTAATTAGTTCCCAGAATCTGAAATACAGGCAGCAACGCTGTAGGGCCCCATTCATATAGAGCATCCCACTCTTTCCCTCTTTTGATCAGTTCCAGATGATTATTGTCAGCCAAGCTTGTGCAAGTACAGTCAACAGAGACTACCTCTCCAATGATTCCCGTTTTAATTAACAGTAATAGCCGTTGATATGCAGTAGAATACGCTGTTTTTATACCCTCCATGAGAATCAGCCCGTTCTTATCAGCGATCTCATATAAATTACTTAATTCTTCACGGTTCAACGTGATTGGCGATTCACACAGCACATGCTTTTTCATTTCAAGCGCCTTTTTTATTATAGAATAATGACTTCCTGGATGAGAGCGCACATAAACAGCATCGACATTCTCTGCTAATATATCAAAGTCCTCTGTAACAAAAGGCAATCCCCTTATAGAGTCTGATAGTCTATAAACACTATCTGAACAAATCCCAACAACCTCTGTTCCATTGACAAACCTACTCTCCGATTCTATTTTATTCAGGAATAACGAATCTCCGATCAGGCCAACCCTAATCTTTCTCTTTGCCTCTCGAATCTCTGAACTTGAAACGCCTTTCGTTCTTTCTAAATAAACCACTTTGCAGTAGTCTTTAAGATAATCAAACTTACCTTCCCAATCAGATCCCACGGTGAAAATGTCAACGTTATATTTTTTTATATCATCAATTTTCTGTCCTTCATACTCTTCAATTATTATTTCATCTGCTAAGCCTGTCCTCCTAACCCCCTCTATTCTTTCCATCAGGGATTGCTGAACATTGATTTTACCCCTTGTCTTATCAAAATCATCCGCCGTAACACCAACAATAAGATAATCTCCAAGAGCTTTCGCTCTTTCGAGAAGTCGAATGTGCCCATAATGAAGTAAATCATATGTTCCATAGGTTATTACTTTTACCATTTTTATTTCCCTCAATTGATCTGGTCAAATCTGTAATTAGATGAAACCTTTGTCTTTAAGATCACGAAAAGCATTTATAAGCGTATCTATATCCATCTTTGTAATAGCACCAATGTGTCCGACCCTGAAAACTGCATCTTTTAACTCCCCTCCATTAGGACAGACCCAAATTCCATAATTATCTTTAAGATTTATAAACAAATCATTTGCCGATGCTGTCGTAGGGTGAAGTGACGTTTCTGCATTTGATGCGGAATCAGCCACCATCTCAAAAGGCAGATCTCTAATAGAGTCTCTAAAGTAAGTTGCTATATCCCTGACTTTTTTCACCTCTGTTTCTGCGCCTCCAGCTGTTTCTATTTCTTCAAGGCGCGCATTTATCTGTCTGAGTATACCGACTGCAGGTGTAAAAGGTGTCTGCCCTCTTTCCATATTATTCAACATATCTTTAAGATCGAAGTACATGCATTTTGTTTCGGACTGATTTACTCTCTCAAGTGCCCTAGGTGACAGTACAATAATAGAAATTCCTGGAGGACAAGCCAGCGCTTTCTGGGATCCGGTAATCATTACATCAACACCCAAATCAGACATATTGAAAGAATCCGCAAGGAAGGAACTAATATTATCTGCTATCAGGAACAGATTATTTCTTTTACAAAAGTCACTGATTAAATCCATGTTATAATGTACGCCTGTAGATGTTTCATGAACATTTACCAAAAAAGCAGTGAAATCTTTATTATCATACTTGCTTAACAAGTCTGAAGTAATATCTTTTCCCATATCCAACAGAATTTCATCAAACGGTATATTATGAAGCTCCAGCAACTCAGAAAATCTATGACCAAAACTACCCCCATTAATTACTAGTGCCTTGTCATTTTCTGTCAGTGTATTCATAACTACCGCTTCCATAGATGCCGTTCCGGAACCTGTAATGAAGCATACCTTTGCATTCTCTTCTGCATAGGCGAATTTTTTAATCAGCTCTTCATTTCTTTTCATTAATGATGAGAATTCTTGCGTTCTGAAATATGGTACTTGCTCTGCGCCTATTTCACATATAAGTTCGTTCGACTGTACTGGTCCAATAGTAAAATTTAACATCCTTTTTCTTGTATGATGCTTTCAGAAGCTAAAAACACCATTTTTCCTTTCTTTTATTTCTTTGATTCAACACAACTCAGATACGGTTGACAATTATATTTTCTGTAGCTTTGACAACTGAGTGAAGAGTATATTGCCGCTACTTTTATCTGAATTGTAAATAGCAAGACGTTTCCGGTGGTTACTATGAGCCTTTGAGTACTTATTTCCGTCAAGTCTACAATGATAATGGTTCATGGATATCATCGCATCAATCTGGAAAAGGAGGTATTTCTTCATAATCTTTGTTGGCATTGACATTGCCAAACTCGATTACTCCTCACCCACTAACGTTTCTGGTGCTGTAGTACTCATCGAGCCGTTCAATTTCACAAGCGACATAGATGGCTTCCGTTTGCTGTCCGACAAACTGGATTCTATTTTAAATCAGGACAACAACATCATTGTTCTTGAGTCAATGGCTCACTACGGTAACAGCCTTGTTCGTTCCTTGGTTGGCTGCAGCTATAATGCGCTCAGGCACCGTGCCGGCAAACTCGCCGGAATCTTCTTCAAAATGCTATCTGACAGCATCGAGTTCAATCTTGACTATGATGTTCACAGTCCGCAAACGGTAGATTTTGATTAGCCTTGTAGGTTGCTCTAGTAAAGATACCCATTTTAACCATCGATAGCAGATTGGAATCTTCGGCAATTTCTGCCTGGATCATACTTGACTTTTCATAGCCGCTCTCCTTAAAAATGATTTTATAATATAGCTACTGGTTTGTTCCTGGTCTATAAGCATGGGATAAATCAAAAAGAAAACAAAGAAGGGCATGCCTGTAGTAGCCCAAAGCATCTGATCCAACCCCCCTCTTATACAAATAGTAAGAAGGCAAATGATTATGATTGGTCTTTTATTCCTTACACCATAGACAACAGTATTACCAAGCATAATGCATACGGCTACTAACATAATAATCCCATTGTAAGCATGTATCTCCAAAAATGAATTATGGAGATTAAGATTGTAACTTTGTAAAAACGGAGATAAATTAAGCTTCCCTCCCCAAAAATAGTATTTGGTCTCTCTTGACACTATATTTATATATTCACTCCATATGGCTGATCTTCCGTTTCCGCTCATGCCAAGGTTATGGAATTTACGGAACACACTTTCATTTGGGTTAACGCTGCTGATATATCTCACCAAAAGTAAAGCCGCCATTAGTGCCATTAAGGCAATGCTAATTCCAATAATTACTTCTATATATGAATATTGCCATTTCACATATTTTGATTTGGCATTTTCTCTTTTACAGATTAATAATCCAATAAACATGATTCCCATAGCAACAATTCCCCCTCTGCCTTGAGATGCTACAGTTACCACAAAAGCAATCAATGCAGGCATTATTTCTAAAGCCTCTCCTCTTGCTTCAACAAGTGCATAGTATATTACTACACACTGAATAATCTGTATAGAAACATAGTTGTTGCTTGCATTGACATAAACGTCCATAAAAAGACCGCGAGTTGCAAATCTCAATAACACATATAAGACATTAAGATATAACGCCCACTTTATTACTGAAGTACTTATGCTTTTATCAACCAACAGTCTGGCAATTCCAATGCTCATCAGAGCAAAAATTAATTTTCGTAAAGAATAATTGCCTACAAAAGCAATATTAAGTGCCCCTGTTATCCAGCACAGAGAAAAGAATACCAGCAATGCGGCAGAAATATTGCCTCGGTCAGCAAGTATTGCAAGCACAACACATATAGTAGCCAAAACATACCACAATAATGAAGCAAAGCTACTGACCATAATGCGATTAAGTAAAATAGCACAATATAACCCGAAAACTGCAAGGGAATTGACAGTGTTTCGAACTGGTATGCTACCTTTTAATATATTGCAACTGGAATTGTTCATTATGACTTACCTTTTAATAATCGTCATAACTAATATCGGAAATAAGTTCTGAAAGAACAATATGTTCCTTGTTCAGCAAAAAATATTGTCTATATTTAAGTTCTGAGATAAGATCCGGCTCTGAAATATCATCTATGATTACTTTAGCGCCAAGATAAAATGCTTCTGTCAATACGGTGGAGAACGTTCCAGCTACATACTCAGATTCCCCAATTGAATCAGCAACACTTATTAAACGGGGTTCTTCAAAAGTAATATCTGTACCTTCAATAAGTTCATTTATCATATTGCAATCTGACCATCTTGGATGGGGTCTGATTTTGCACCTATATCCCGCTTTGGTCAGTTTTGCCAGCAACCTAATCTTTTCATAAAGGTTAGGTTCAATACCATCTAATTCATTGCCACACAGCGCATAAAGCAGGAAGTACTTTTTGTTTGATTGTATTAATTCTTTATTTTCATATATATAGATATCTGGTTTATATACTACATATGAAGATGCGGCAAATCTTGACCAATTCAACACTTTTATATAGTGCTCATCCCAAACAAACATCTTGCTGAGTCTAACAAATGCAGTAGTGCTACTGCACATCAATTCTCCATGCATAAAGCATGCATATTCAATTCCATAACTTTCACATAGATGCGTAATGATTGTTGTAATATAATTACCTTCTGCTCTGGTATTCATTATCACAGATGGGGAATATTGCTTAATCAGTTTATTAAAGGCCATGATATTGATCAGACATCTAAAATGAGTAAACCAGGAAAGTGGATATGCTCTAACCATTCCAATCCAAATCTTCAACGCCTTGCCATTTACGTATCCATCTGTAAAGGTGGGAAAATGGTCAAGTCTAAGTGTCATTATTCTGCTGAATCCAGAAATATAATTTTCTGGTAGCCTACCATTATATGAATATGATTGTCCTTGTCTGTTATCAGAATTAATAATCAGTAAGTCTGTATGCTCTACTATTTCTATATGAATAGACTTAATCAAAAGAATCATCAAGACAAGAACTGAAGAAAAAAAACCTATGATATTTAGACATATCAGGTTCAGTTTTCTATAATGACAGCATCGCTCCCCATAGTGAACCCGTTGATAATCTGATTCTGGTTCAGGGATAGAGTCAATGAATTCCTTTTGCTTTTGATAGGATAATTCATTATGTGATAAAAGCCAGGTAAATAATTTGCTGAATATTTTTTTCATATAAATAAAGGTTGCTTTATCTTATTTAATAATATCTTTAGCATTGTGTTCAAAGTCTATCAGCAACGGCCTGTGTGTTACTCTTTCCTCTACAGAAGGTATTCGCATATAGTCTCCAAAATCAATCCTCAACTTAGTATCCCAATCCGAGAAAGCACGAAGCTGAGTTCCTTCAAAAGCTATATCTTGGAGAGAATCAAAAAGATTTGCTGGATATATTCTCTTTAAACTTCTCATAGTCTCAATGAAAATACACTCAAGATTTTTATCCCCGTTATTTTTTGTAATTTTCTCTAGCAATTTCTCTCTCTTTTTTTCCCTATTTTCTGGACTAGTTATTCCCAAAATAATATGGCATCCAATCTTTACAAATACATTGCTTTCTGGTGGTACAAATTCTCTTGTAAGCAATTGATATTTCATGCACCGCCACTTAAAGTGCATTCTTTTTATTTTTCCCTTAGGAATTCTATCAACTGGAAAAACATCCACAAATATCCCGTTATGATATTTCCCTACTTCTTCCATACTTTGCACAAAAGCTGTATTATCTTTTCTAATCTTAGTGAAAGACTGAGAAAAGTACGGGCTGTTCTCCTTGTTCACAAGGACATATCCACCTACCGGATTCTTCTCCCATTCATCTATAAACCTGTCATAGTCTTCTCGAAGAAGACATATATCCAAATCATCGTCCCATGGAATGAATCCTCCATGCCTTACTGCACCCAGCAGGGTCCCTGCATATAAAGAATACTCAATTCCTCTGTTACGGCAGAATTGATCGATGACTTTCGCTATTTCGAGTTCAGTAAGCTGAAGCCTTTTCAGCTCATTTTCTGTATATTTATTCATTTCTACCTCAGTTTTTCCAGTTTTATCTACAAGTGGCTTTTATCAAGCATCGCCTTTATTGTTTCTTTTACAACCTGTTCTTTTTCAAAATTCTCTTCCATATACTTTCTGCCTGCTCTTCCCATAGCGGCTCTTTCTTTATACGACAAATTCATGAATTTCTCCATGGCATTTTTCAGGCTATCTGAATCTTTTTCCTTACACAAAAATCCACTTATCCCATCGATAACAGCTTCTTTACACCCCGGAACATTACTTGTAATAACAGGCCGACCCGATGCAGCTGATTCAAGATTAGTATTTGCCATTCCTTCGTGATAGCTCGGAAGAACAAAACAATCGCATCTTTTAATAAATGGACGAACATCATTTTGGAATCCATGATTAATCAGCCATCCCTCTTTCTCATATTCTAATAAAAGGTTTTCATAATCGTCTTCATATGATCCAACTACATCCAAAACACAGGATTTTCCTTCAGCAACTAGCTTGCGTGTCGCCTCAAGAAGCTCCTCTATTCCTTTTTCTTTCATAATGCGGCCAATGAACAAAAAGTGACAAACTTTGTTGTTCGGATATTCCTCATAATTGTAATGTTTTGTATTTACTCCCGCTCCGTTCAGCAAATGCGCCTGTTCTTTCCTAATTATTCCTTCATTTATAAATACATCTCTGTTGTATGCATTCTCAAAAAAGACTACATTTGCACGCTTTGCTGATACTTTATATAGAGTCTTTACAATAAAACGTATTGGTCCTTTCTTTTCAAAGGCCGTTCCAAGTCCCGTTATATTAATAGCGTAGTTAATCTTTCTTCTCCCTGCTAAATACCCTCCGTAAATATTAGGCTTAACAGTATAAGTAATAATATAATCAGGCTGAATATCACTTATCATTTTTCTGTAGTTCATTAGCAGTGCAAAATCCAGTAAAGGATTCGTGCCTCGTCTATCTACTTCTGTTTCAACAAAATTACATCCCGCTACAACAAGCGGCTCTACTAAAGAACCATATGGCAAGGAAATATACACTTTATTATGTCTTAGCAGCTTATATATCAATTCCTTTCGGAACTGATATAATCCAACATCATTATTTGCCAATATAAGAATTTTCATTTATAACATCTCCAGACTCGCTGACTAAATAATGTCTCCAACCTAACCTATCTTTTTCGCAGGAACACCGACATAAGTCCCCTTCGTTACTATGTTATTTATTACTACTGCTCCCGCTCCGATCATGCAGTCATCGCAAATATCAATATTGTTTGACACAATACTGCCTGCGCCAATCCAAGTATTCTTACCTACATTAACCGTTCCACATAAATGAGCACCTACAGCGATGTGACAAAACTCATCTATACTACAGTCGTGATCTACGGAAGCACAAGTGTTTACGATGCAGCCACGTCCTATTTGCGTACCAGAATTAATAACTACACCTGGCATTATCACTGTACCTTTTTCAATAGTAACATCTTCAGCAATGACTGCATTTGGATGACATAAAACAGGAATAGATCTTTCACTGAATTTGCTCATAATTCTTTTTCTAATTGTCGCATTTCCGACAGCGATAAAGATATCCCCAGCTATTTCAATGGCTTTGTCTGTATTTCCCGTTACCGGATACTTTCCGCAATTTGCAATTTGCTCATTATCATCAAAGAATAAAATTTCTCTATATCCTACAAGTTTTGCAATATCCGCCACTACTTTTCCATGTCCCGATGCGCCAATAATCAACAGGCGATCTTTTGTATGTTCTTTATTCATCAAAGTGTTCACTTCCCATAAATTCTTCCATGGTAGTCGATGTGCTCGAATGAATTCCCTCTTTCTTTAGCACAATATGAATAGTATCTAAAACTATTTTAAAGTCTCCTAAAAATGATATTTGATCAACATACTTTTCATCCCAATCAAATTTGTCTTCCCAAGTAACATTGTTTCTTCCATGCACTTGGGCAAGACCTGTCAGTCCCGGTCTTACTTCATGACGCCTTCTCTGGCGGTCGCTGTATCGCGGTAAATATTGAACCAACAATGGCCTTGGTCCTACTATTGCCATATCTCCCTTTATGATGTTTATAAGTTCAGGTAGTTCATCAAGGGATGTAGACCGAAGGAGTTTTCCAAAATCTGTAAGGCGGATTTCATCTGGAAGTAGCATCCCATAGGAATCTCTTTCATCAGTCATTGTTCTGAATTTATATAATCTAAAAAGCTCCTCATCCTTTCCAGGTCTTTCCTGCGAAAAAAACACAGGCGCTCCGAGTTTTATTTTCACTGCAATCGCAGTTGCTCCTATAACTGGTGAAAGTACAATAAGCGCACCTGTTGCTAGTACACAATCTAGAGGTCTTTTTATGTATTTTTCATATAAGCCTTGTTTATGTCCAACTTCCTCGTCAGATTTAACTTCTACAGCATTCTTGACAGCTACATATGTTGTAAGTGCTGAGATAGGTCCCAGTAGTCCTGCTGCCGTTTTTTTAATTATACTCACTTCGGCATTTCTCCTTTAAACTCAGAAGTTAAAATCACTATTGTTGCTGATAAGCTACTCAAAGCACTTTCTAATAACTGTAATAATCTCATCCTGCTGTTTTGCTGTCATTTTGTTATCGCTAGGCAGACAGAGCCCTCTCTCGAAGATATCAGCACCAACATCAGTCATCCCTGTTTCATTGATATAGGCATTGCTTCTCGCTCTGCCGTTTCCGCTCGCTGTAATGAAAGGATTCATTCTGTATATCGGCTGCATATGCATCGGTTTCCAGATCGGTCTGCCCTCT
>CACYBS010000030.1 GCA_902772725.1 Erysipelothrix rhusiopathiae | reverse complement strand
GCATGCCTAAGCTTACAGACCGAATCACTAAAGTGATAATTGCCACAATAAGAGCAATCAAACTGATTACGGAATCAACACTCATAAAGCTCACCTCCTTCCATAAGGAAAGAGAGGACAACCGTAACATCTGGGCAATTTCTTTAATTTTTTTCAATAGTCAAAATACTCGTCAATATAAACAATCCAACCTATAATATTTACAGGAGGATAATTTTATGGAGTTTAAAGAAGTTATCGAAAAACGTTATTCCTGCAAGAAGTATTCTGAAAAACAAGTAGAGAAAGAAAAGTTAGAAGCTATTTTAAATGCAGGAAGACTTGCTCCTACTGCCAAAAATCTGCAGGAGCAGCATATTTATGTAGTTGAATCTAAAGAAGGACTTGCCAAAATTGATGAAGTAACACCATGCCGCTATGGAGCACCGATTGTTCTTGTGGTCGCTTTTGATAAAGAAAACGTATTTACGTATCCGGGAGGACAGAGACAATCCGGTATTGAGGATGCAACCATTGTGGCAACCCATATGATCTTAGCTGCAGCCGATGAAGGCGTTGACAGCTGCTGGGTGAATAATTTCAATCCGGAAGTATTGGAAAAATCATTAGGCTTACCGGAAAATGAAGAAATCTTGATGATCATGGATTTAGGATATGCAGCCCTGGGCGCAGGTCCGCTTCCAAACCATTCAAAAAGAAAAGATTTAACAGAAACAGTAACATATCTCTAAAGGTCGATACAGTCGACCTTTTTTTTTGTTAAAATGATATTAAAGGAAGTGATTACTATGACAGAAAAAAGATTCCCGGATTCCTTCTTATTTGGAGGAGCTATCTGTGCCATGCAGGCAGAAGGTGGATTTGACAAAGGAGGAAGAGGTTTATCCAATGGTGACTTAAGAAGAAAAGGACTCGGAACATTTAATGAATTTGATATCTACAATGAAGATAAAGATAATGTAGATGACTATTCCTTCCGTAAAGGAGTAAATTTCTATGGCAGATATAAAGAATATCTGGCCCAGATGCATGATTTAGGACTACAGTGTTTTCGAATGAGTATATCCTGGTCCAGGATATATCCAAATGGAGATGATGAAACACCAAACGAAGAAGGTCTTAAATACTATGATGATGTATTTGATGAATTAAATCGCTTAGGAATGGAACCGTTTGTGACCTTATCACATTTTGAAATTCCTTTGGCTTTGATTCAAAAATACGGAGGATGGTCAAGTCGTAAAACGATTGAGTGTTACGAAAAGTATTGCCGTACCGTATTTGAACGATATAAAGGAAAAGTAAGATATTGGATCACGTTTAATGAAATCAACAATGTCGTATCCTTTCCGTTCTGGTGCATTGGATTAGATGTTCGTAATTCGCAAAATCCATTGCAGGATATGTATCAGGCTTTACATCATTTATTTGTAGCGAACGCTTTATCTATTAAAGCACTGCGTGAAATTGATCCACAGGCTAAAATCGGGGATATGACATCGGTATCTACCATCTATCCGTATTCCTGCAACCCGGATGAAATCTTCGAAGCCTTCCGACAGAGAAGACTTAAATATTTCTTTATTGATGTTCAGGTATTCGGAGAATACCCATATCAGATGAAACGCTATTTTGAAGAAAATAATGTTTCCATACAGATG
Organism: Erysipelothrix rhusiopathiae; assembly: GCA_902772725.1. Lineage (GTDB taxonomy): Bacteria > Bacillota_I > Bacilli_A > Erysipelotrichales > Erysipelotrichaceae > RUG11795. Next base: position 899 of record CACYBS010000030.1, on the reverse strand, counting down.
GAAGACGGTGACTTAGAATTAATGAAGGCTAATACCGTTGATTATGTTACATGCAGTTATTATCAGTCTTCGGTATATAAAGAAGGAGCTTCTTTAACATCCGATACCGGAGGTTTCAGATCATCTGCTAAAAACCCATATCTAAAGGCAACGGAGTGGGGATGGCAAATCGATCCAAAAGGACTTCGCTTTGTGCTCAATGAATTATATGAACGATATCATCTGCCTATCTTTATCTCTGAAAATGGAGTAGGTATGATTGAAACACTCAATGAACAGAATACCGTTGAAGATGACTATCGATGTGAATACATTCGTAATCACCTTTTGGCAGTATATGAAGCCATCAAAGATGGTGTAGAAGTATTTGGATATACTTATTGGGGACCGTTTGATATTGTGGCTGCATCAACGGGAGCTATGTCAAAGCGCTATGGCTTTGTGTTTGTAGATATTGATGATGAAGGGAAAGGTACAGGTAAATTATTCCGTAAACAATCCTTTGACTGGTATAAGAAAGTCATTGAAACAAGAGGAGCTTCTCTATTTGAAGAATAGCTTTTCAGATCATTATTTTTTATAAGGTTCGCAATTATGCGGACTTTTTTTGATTGTGCTTTCTTTGAAATCATAAGATAATGAGAATATGAAAAAAGTAAGATGTTTAAATAATAGAAAAATAATTCAATACCTCGCTGTATCCGGAAGTGCTTTTCTATGTTTCTTTTTTGGCAATCAGCTTATATATGGCGAAGAGCAGGTAATAGAACCTACATCAGAAACGAGTACAGCTGAAGAAGTCATATCGATTGATGAAACATTTACCGGTGTTGATGGAAATGAATATCAAATTACGATGACCGGATTAAATGATACAAATGCCCAAAAGATGGTGCAAT
>CACYBS010000029.1 GCA_902772725.1 Erysipelothrix rhusiopathiae | reverse complement strand
ATGGCGCAGTATAAAATGAGAACGCTTCAAGATATCACCAGAGAAATTGATAGTTTGGCTTCACCAAAGTCAACAATGTCAAATTTGAACGGAGTTCATTCTCAAAATCCTATTCCGGTCGATACGCGTCTTAATGAGCTTTTAACCGAAGAGGCCGAGACCATAAAGGAATATAAAAAGTTAATAATGTATTATGAAGATGCGAAAAGATATAAACGTGAAATCGTTGAAAATACGCGGGATCATTATGATAGAGAATTTATTGATATCTTTATTTCCAAAAGTATGTCTCAAATACAGATCGAACAGGAATATTCTGTAAGTGATTCCTACGATCATATGCTAAGGATTATTAAAAGTCTCGATATTAAAATATAATGTTCGGAAACCGAGCGATATATATATGGTAATATGGTATCGTGGTTTTATGAACCACAGATCAGGCAAACCGGGAGATAGATTGATTCTATCTCTTTTTTCTTGCCTGCTGCGTTCAGATTTTCTCTTTTTAATTCAGCTGTGTTCTCACAGCTGAATCAAGGAGAGAAATATGCATTCTAACGGTGTATATGAAGAAGATCTTGTTCTAACAATATTAGGAAAAAAACAGGATTATGAGTACTCTAGATTTATTGATGATGATGCGCTGGATAAATTGAAGCATTGGCAGCGTGAAGAACAGGGATTTAAGTTCTACAAAACAAACAGATGGGTTAAGTTCCGGAAAAAGTATGTGCTTCCTTTGGATCATAATGAATGTCAAATATGTAAGCATGTATTCAACAGGATAAGGAAAGCTAACACAATTCACCATGTACATCATATAGATGAATATCCGGAATTGGCGTTTAATGTCTGGGACGAAGAGGGATTTAGAAACTTAATCTCATTATGCCATGCATGTCATGAGCTGGTTCATCCAGAGAAGCAGCTTAAGTTTAAGATTGCCGCTGAAGAAAAATTGAAGATGAAAAAGGAATCTCAATTGACGGATGAGAGATGGGATTGATACCCCCCCTCGAATAATTTCGGTATTTTCAATAGAGATTAGAACGGTTAGTCCTAGAGTCTAGGCATTTTATTTTTTCACGTTTTTTTTCTGCGGTTTCGCTTTTTTTCTGCGGTGGAGGTCAGCTAGATGAAATTTACCAAGACAAAATTCTTCGCTGAACCGGAGGTCAAGGATCAGCTCGATGATCCGGAAGTTGATTCGCTCAGGGCTGTCGAGAAAAAAACGCTGTCCACCTATGAATGCCGGAAGTACACTACAGAACAGGCGCTTCTGGATGCCTTTGATGAATGGCATCTGCAGGAAGGATACGCCTATCATGTGGTTACCTTCGGAGATATCGATGCTTTATCCTATCTGCTGTTTGTCGCAAGGCAGCAGAAAATCAAATACTGTCTGATATCGACCTGGGCAATGGGAAATAAGGACATCGAGGAAATTGAGAAGCTGCTAGAAAAGGGTATCATTGAGCACATTGATTTTTATGTTGGCGAAATATTCAAGGCAAGGTATTCGAAGGAACACCAGATGCTCAAGGATCTGCACACTAAATATGGTTCGAAGGTTGTGCTGTTCCGAAATCATTCCAAAATCATGTGCATCAAGGGGTATCAGTATGACTGTCTGATAGAATCCAGTGCAAATGTCAATCGAAATCCGAGATGTGAGAATACTGTAATTACAGTGGATACCGGTCTGACTGACTGGTACATTGATTTTTTTGGAAAGATAAGGTCATTTGAAAAGGAGTGATCTGAAATGGCTGCAATTAGCAAAAAGCTACAGCAATGTATCAAAGATGTAGGTGATCTACCGTTGCAGCCTGACCAGGATAAGCTTTTAGAGAACCTGGGAATCCCTAAAGAGAAAAGAACGTACAACATGATGCTCGCTATTTCTGTTTACGAAAACGCAATAGAGGGCAATTCTAAATTTTTAGATCTGATACTTAATGTACTCGGGGTAAAGGCGCAGGATATCATTGCAAATAAGAAATTAAAGCTTGAGAAGAAGAAACTGGAGCATGAAATAGAATTCAAATCCTACGGAAAAAAGGATGAGGAAGAGGATGAGCTCTAAACGTCCTTATTTTGTAGATGACTATTTCATGCTGATGGACAGAAATCCAGAACATTTCTGCGAAGATCAGCTCGCACTGCGGGAACTGATCATCCGGATATTCAATGATGAGAACCTTTTGGTAGAAGAAGAACGTGCCAAAAAGTATTTCTCACTGGCAAAGTATCTCCCGTTCGAAAAGACCTTCGAGTGGGAAAGGTTCGTATTAGGGCTGCATCTATGCACCTACGATGAGCGGGGCTTCCCGCGCTGGCCGGACCTGTTCTGTATGCTTGGCCGCGGTGCCGGCAAGGACGGCGCGATTGAACTTGAGGCGTTGTCGCTGATATCTCCGTATAATCCAGTGCGGGAATATGATGTAGATATATGCGCCAACAATAAGGATCAGGCTACACGTCCGGTCAATGATCTTGTCCATATGCTGGATGACAACGATAAGAAGATGAAAAAGTTCTTCCACTGGACAAAGGAAAAAATTACCGGGAAAAAGATGAATTCCGTATGCAGAGGCCACACCAACAATGCAAAGGGAAAGGATGGTCTTAGATCCGGAGTTGTCATCTTTAATGAGTACCACCAGTATGAGAATGTGGCCAACGTCAACGTCTTTACGACCGGGCTTGGAAAGAAGCCGGAACCACGAAGATCTATATATACTACCAACGGGGATGTTGTTGACGGCCCATTGGACGATCTATTGAGGGACTGTCATGAGATATTATTTGACGGAAGACCGGATAATGGACTGCTGCCTTTTATCTGCCGCCTTGACGACAAGGAAGAGGTACATGATCCGGGTAACTGGCATAAGGCAAATCCTTCCTTAATTTATTTTCCGAACCTGGAATATGAGATCCGGAAGGAATATAACGAATGGAAAGAAAATCCGGCACGGCTTCCGGCATTCATGACAAAGCGTATGAATGTCCGCGATGTGACAAGTGAATTCCCTGTCACTTCCTGGGAAAACATTGCAGCAACAAAGAAAGATCTTCCTGAAATGGAAGGATGGGAGTGTATAGCCGGTATAGACTTTTCAAAGACCACAGACTGGACAGCAGTAAATCTGCATTTTAAATACGGCGATTCACGCTATGACATAAATCATGCATGGATATGTCTTCAATCCGGAAAGATAGGACGCCTAAGATGTCCATATAAAGAATGGGCTGACAGAGGTCTTGTAACTCTTATCGATGAACCGGAGATTAATCCGCAGTATATGATAGATTATCTCCTCAAAATGAGCGAAAAATATCTGATCAAGGAGATCGCAATCGATGCATACCGGTATACGATCATGCGCGACTATCTCGACAGGGCTGGCTTCCTTTATGCAGATAAGCGGATAAAGTTTGTAAGACCTTCAAATATTATGAAGGTATATCCGCTGATAGACAGGTGCTTTGCTAACCAGTGGTTTCATTGGGACGATAACCCGGTGCTGCGCTGGTCATGCAACAATACGAAGCTTGTAAGAGCGAGAAAGTCAACCGTCACCGAATCCGGTGACAATGATATAGGTAATTTCCTGTTCGGCAAGATCGAGCCGGAAACGAGAAAAACGGATCCATTCATGGCGCTGGTCGCATCTATGTGCTTTGAGGAAGATCTAACTGATATGAAGATCATACAGGAGCGGGAATTCATTCCCGTTTTTACTTTCTAGAAGGAGCTGATAAAAATGGGATTGATATATGATTTTCTGCATAGAAATGAAATGGATTTTGTTCCTGTTACGTCTGAAATATACGGTCAAATCGCCATGAATGAGCTTGCTTTTGACATTTGCAAGAATCTTATCGCAAACGCGATCGTTAAATGTGAGATCCTTGAATATAAATCCAACCAGAGAGTAAAGACAAGAGAATGGTATCGATGGAATGTCAGTCCAAATGTCAATCAAAATGCAACTGATTTCTGGGACAAGTTGTTAGATAAGCTTTTTTATACCGGAGAGGTTCTCGTTGTTCCTGTAAAAAACGAGCTTTATGTAGCTGATTCTTTTTCATCGGATGAAACGGCCGCTTTTTTTCCGCATCGTTTTTCTCATATTCAGATCAACGGAATGGAATATGGTCCGGTGCTGACCAGGTCCGATGTATTTTATTTTAAGCTGCATAACAAAAAGCTGAAGAAGTTGATCGATAATGTAATGTCAATGTACGGCAAGCTGCTTTCAGTGGCATATCAAAATTATCTAGCCTCAAACGGTAACAAAGGCTTTATGAAAATATCAGCGACTGCGGAGGGAAGCCCGAAGTTTAAGAAACGAATGGAATCTTATTTTGGAGAGCAGTTTAAGAAATTCTTCCAGAGCGTCAATGCAATCATGCCTTTGTATGACGGATTTGATTTTGTTCCATACAATTCGAATCAGTCGGATGTAACAACGCGCGATATAAAGGCATTGTCATCCGATATTCTGGAACTGTATGCCAATGCGTTCGGAATTCCAAAGGTGTTGGTGACAGGTGATGTACAGGACACGTCAAAAGCTGTGGATCAACTATTGACGTTCTGCGTTGATCCATTGATCGAGCTGCTGCAGGATGAAATAAACAGACAGACATTCACAGTAGAGGAAGTGCTTAACGGAACCTATATCCGTTTCGATACAAATGCAATCAAACATATAGATCTTCTGGATGTATCTACCGCTATCGATAAATTGATATCGAGCGGATTTATGTCCATCAACGACTTGAGAAGAGCATGTCATATGGATACCATCGATGCGCCTTGGGCGGATGCGTATTTTATGACAAAAAACTATTCTCCTATCGAAGATCTTCTGGATCCGTTGAGCGTTGATAGAAAGGAGGAGGCGGATAATGAAAAAATGGTATCAGTTGGCCAGCGATGATGAATCAGCTGACCTTTTTTTGTACGGTGACATATGTGAATTTGAATGGTTTGACAGCGATAAGTCTTCCTACAGCATGGCAAAGGACATCCAGGCCTTAGAGGGCAAGCCGCTGAATGTACATATCAATTCATACGGCGGAGAAGTCAAGGAAGGCTTGGGAATCTATAACTTGTTAAAAAGTTATTCCGGACCTGTCACTACGATCAATGATGGATTTGCGTGCTCCGCTGCATCAGTCATATTCATGGCCGGGTCTATCAGGAGAATGCCAAAGACATCTCTTTTGATGATCCATAACGCATGGAACATTGCGATAGGCGATGCCAATGAATTGCGAAAGAAAGCTGATGAGCTGGATAAAGTAACCGAACCTTCGATCCAGGCTTATCTGGATGCCGGTAATCTACCGTATGAAGATATCAAGAAGATGATGGATGAAGAAACCTGGTTGACAGCGGACGAAGCACTCGCATACGGCTTCGCAACTGAGATCAGCGATGACGACCAGGCAAAGCAGTCTATTCAGGACCAGACGATACGATCCCTGGTTCTTCGCAAGAAGGAACTGGAATCCACTGTTTCCGACCTTTCGGATCAGCTGGACATTTTAAAAAATCAATTGGACGAAAATGGCCATCCTAAAACAAAGGGATGGTTTTTTCATTAAAAAAATTTAGAAAAGGAGTGTTTAACAATGGGAAAATTAAAAGTTAAAGATCTTAATACCGTATCCGCTTCAATGTGTGCTGCAATGCGCAACGAAGACGAAGCGGGCATTTCTCAGGCGCTGGACGATCTGGCAGATGTCATTACATCCGACATCCTTCAGAGAGCTGCACAGACTTCTGATGCAAATATCCTTATGGCAAGAGGCAACCGTGCTCTGACATCTCAGGAAACTGAATTCTATCAGGCGTGGATCCGTGCCGGATTATCTGAAAATCCGAAACAGGCGCTGATTAATGGACAGGTTTCGTTTCCGGAAACGATCATCGACCAGGTATTTGATGACATTATTGAGACGCATGAACTGCTCGCCGCCGTAAACTTTGTCAATACTTCCGGAGCGATCAAATTCTTAGTAAGCCGCTCCGGACATCCGAAGGCAATCTGGGGAGCGCTTACCGCTACGATCACGGAAGAGCTTGAAGCAGAACTTGCTGAGGTGGACATGACATTATGCATGCTTTCGGCATTTATTCCTGTAAATAAATCCATCCTGGACTTAGGCCCGGTTTGGCTTGATAACTACGTACGTACATTCCTGCGCGAAGCGATCGCTAACGGATGCGAGGATGCAATGATCAACAACCTTACTTCCAATACCGGTCCGATCGGTATGATCGCAAACCTGGCAAGCGGTACCGTTGACCAGCAGGGCGTTGTCACCTATCCAAAGAAAACAAAAACTGCAATCACTGATCTTTCTCCGGCCACCGTTGGTGCACAGCTCAAGAAGCTGGCTAAATCCGATATCGGCACTTCCCGCAAGGTTACGGATGTAATCCTTGTCGTTAATCCGGAAGATTACTACGATAAAGTATTCCCGGCAACAACCGTATTGAATGGCAACGGTACCTATGTAAACAATGTGCTGCCTTATCCGATCAAGATCATTCAGAGCGGTGCCGTTGAAGTGGGTGAAGCCGTTCTTGGTATGGCAAAACGCTACTTCATGGGTATCGGATATACCGGATCCGCAGGACGCATTGAATTCTCCGATGAATATAAATTCATCGAGCACAAGAGATACTACAAGACGTATCTTTATGGAAATGGTAAACCGATGGATAACAAAGCCTTCGTATATCTGAACATTTCCGGACTGCAGCCGGCGCAGCTGTTTGTTACGACCGTAAACGTTGAACAGTCGCAGGGCTAAGATAGGAGGTGCAGCTTATGGATGAACTGCTGCCTTTTGTGAAAGATGCGTTGAATAAGAATTATCTTGATGAAGCCGGTGAAAACCGGCTTCTTCGTTATATCGAGATGAGCGCGAAGCGCCTGAACGATGTTGCCGGGACCGAGCTTAATTTTTTAGAAAATGAGCTTGCAAGGGAACTGCTTGTCAACCGTGTGAATTATGCCATGTGCAATGCGCTGGATGAATTCGATACTAATTACAGGAGCGAGCTTATCCAGCTGCATCTTAGAGGTATGATCGATGATGCGGAAGAAGAATAATACTACTGAATACTGGAACAACGGGCGTTTAACAGTGTTGAATGCGGAAGAGGGTACTATCACCTCAGAGAAAGGTTCCATTCCTTTCGGTTATAAGACCGTAGGAATTAAGCGCTTTTATAACGCTGCAATTGCTGGCTCCGAGATCCAGAAAGTAGTATCCGTTCCGGACAACAGCATTGTTAAGCAGAAAGATCTGATTGAACTTTTTGACTTTAAGACAGGTGAAAGAAATATCTACCGCGTAGATCTGCTGCAGGATAAGGATACGGTCCCAAGATCTATCTGGCTTACCCTTATAAAGGATGATGTGATCTATGACGATAACAGAGCTTAAGCAGATACTGGAAGCTTATGGGATTCCCTGTGAATTCGGCCATTTTTCCAGCCCGCAGAAACCGCCGTTCATAGCATGGATCTATACCGGATCCGATAATGAGTATGCTGATAATAAGGTCTACAAGTCTCAGAAAATGGTGCAGATTGAATTTTATGTCAGAAAAGAAGTGCCTCAACAGGTGCTTTTATTTGAAAACTATCTGACAGCAAACCGTGTCAGATGGGAAATGACATCGGATCAATGGATAGATACGGAAAAAATGTATCTGTTCACTTATAGCGTTGGTGTTTTTAATGAGTAAGAATATCCAGGCGAGTTTTCTAACCGCCGAATTAGCAAAACTTTTTGACGAATATCATTCAGAGGTAACAGCAGCTATGAAAGAGGCTGTTCCGGAGGTATCGAAGAAAGCAAAGGATCAGGTAAAGAACAACGCACCTGTAGGCGCTCGAAAAGGGAAGTATAAAAAGGGAATAACAGTCAGAAAAATATCAGAATCAAATACATTAATCGAATATTCAATCTGGGCGGGCAAAGAAGGGTACCGCCTCTCTCATTTGCTGGAGCATGGTCATCTGAATGCAAGCGGTACGGCCCGAACTAAGGCGGTGCCGCATTTTAAATTTGGAGAAGATTATGCGGATCAGCATTTATTACCAGAAATTATAAAAAAACTAGGAGGTTAATATGACCATTGTACAGTTTGGTTTGGAAGGAGCACACTCCGCAGCTGTAACTGAAAATGCAGGCGCTTATACATTTGCTGAATGGGTTCCGATTCCGGGTGCTGTAAAGCTTTCCGGACAGGACAATTCCAACGTCACCGAAGAATATGCTGACAACAGGCTTTACTTTACTGTTACACGTATATCTTCTACCGATGTTGATGTAGAATTTGAAAAATTACCAGCACAGTTCCTGATTGATTACTGCGGATATGTGCGTTCTACTACAGGCGGCTTGATCAAAACAGGCAATAAGAAGCGCAAGAAGCTTGCGTTTGGATTCATGAATGAAACTGATGAAAACGGCGAATATCATGTATTGCCTCTCTGCCAGGTTGCCGCAAATAATATGCCTTCTTTTGAGACAGACAATAACGGTAATGTGACATTTGCACATGTAACCGTGACATTTAAGGTGACGCCGGTAAGAATCGGAAAATATGACGTGATCATGGATGATATTCCGGAGGAAGATTCAAGACACGCCAATTTGTGGGCAACAGCATACACGCTTCCACAGATTGATGAGGATTAATATAATCCCGGAGGGAAAACTGAATGTCTTTTAAAGTAATTATGATTGAAGGGAAACCAATCCCTTTTAAATGCGACGGGAGTACGGCTGTTAAGTATTCCCGTTATTTTAATAGAAATATTTTTTCGGATTTCATGGAGCTTTCGAGATCTCAGGAACGAATCGTTGATTCAAACGCTGTTGAGAATATTGCGTGGATCATGGCTAAGACCGCCGACAGCAATGTTCCGGATTTTGAAGAATGGCTGTCTCAATTTTCGAGTCCGATGGTCCTTTACCACAAGGCTAAGGAAATCCTGGGAACGTTTGATGAAAGCTTTAAGACAACAAAAGTTCCTAAAAAAAAATCGAAGAAAAAGTCAAGGAAGATCCGGACGTAAATGACCTGATATTGGCCGGATTGAAATGCGGCCTTGCCTGGTCAGAAATGATGGAGATGGATATAGGCATGATTTTTGATGTGATCATAACTTTTAACAATGTTATGGATGAGATCGAAAGGCAGGATAAAGGTTCCAGGGACGGAAGCGTTAGAAAAGCCCGCCCTGGTGAATCGATCCGCACTATATTTGGAGGATAAATGGATAAGAAGATTAAAGGATTGACAGTTGAGATTGGCGGCGATACCGTCAAGCTGCAAAGCGCTTTAAAGGATACCGAAAAATCTATAAAAAGTGTTGAATCAAATTTAAAGTCTGTCAATCAGATGTTGAAATTTGATCCATCCAATACAGATCTCCTGCGCCAGAAGCAGCAGCTGCTGGGTGATGCCGTCAAGGAAAACGAAGAAAAGCTTAAGGTCCTGAGAAAAGCACAGCAGGACCTGGTTAATTCAGGTGTTTCTGAAACATCTTCTGAATATATTGCATTGCAGCAGGAAATTCAGAAGACGGAAACACATACTAAAAACCTACAGAAGCAGATGAGCGCCCTTCCGCCTGAGGTCCAGGCCATGGCGGCCGAGCTTGAAAAAGCCGGTAAAAAAATGGAAGAGGTCGGCGGCACTCTAACAAAAAAAGTCACTGCTCCAATTGTGGCCGTTGGAACAGCGTCCGTGGTTGCTTTCAACGACCTTGATCAGTCGCTCGATCTTGTGGTCAAAAAGACAGGGGCTTCCGGTGATGCATTGGAAGAAATGAAAGATATTGTCAAGGATATCGGATCTGAGGTTCCGGCCTCATTTGATAACATTGCTTTATCTGTGGGAGAAGTCAATACACGCTTTGGCCTGACGGGTGATGATCTGGAAATACTTTCCACACAATTCGTTAAGTTTGCTGAATTGAATAACACGGATGTTGTTTCATCTGTAGACAATGTGCAGAAGTCGCTGAGCGCATTTGGGTTAACAAGTGATGATGCTTCTCATTTGCTGGATGTAATGAATTCTATTAGTCAGCAAACCGGGATAAGCGTTGATACTTTATCCAGTGGCTTGATACGAAATGCAGCGGCATTCCAGGAGATGGGATTGAGCATTGATCAATCTGTGGCATTGATGGGACAGATTGAGGTTTCCGGAGCTGATACAGATGTTGTTTTGAACAGTCTTTCCAAAGTGCTGAGAAATGCAGCGTCTGAAGGAAAAGACATGAATACAGCGCTAGCTGAATTACAAGATTCCATCTTAAATGGTTCTGATGGAATGGATGGATTTAACAAGACATGCGAACTATTCGGGAACAAGGCAGGACCGCAGATCTATAACGCTATTAAAAACGGAAGTCTGAGTTTTCAGGATCTGGCTAATATGGCAGTTAATGCGGACGGCAGCGTTTCTGAAACTTTTGATAGTACGACAAGCGGCGCTGAGCAGTTCGAACTGGCAATGCAGAATGTCAAGCTAGCCGGGGCGGAGCTGGGTGAAGAGATCATGAAAACTCTCGGACCCATACTTGAAGATATCTGCGGTGTGATAAGAGAAGTCACGCAATGGTTTTCCGGATTGACTGATGGGCAGAAACAAACAATTCTGGCAATTGCAGGTGTGATAGCCGCAATTGGCCCGGCGTTGGTCGCTTTCGGTAAGGTAGCAACCGGCATTAATTCAATTATGAAGACAGCTGAAATGCTGAAAGGTTTTGTTGATCTTTCAATGCTCGGCCCGGCTGGAATCATCATGCTGGTGATTGGCGCTCTGGTAGTATTGTATACAAAGTGCGAATGGTTCCGGGATGCCGTCAATGCCGTCGTTGATGCTGTTGTGAAATTCTTCAAGGACTCCATGGACTGGGTGATTAATTTTTTCACGAAGACACTGCCGGATACATTTAACAGTGTGATCCAGTTTATCCAGGATAACTGGCAGGGATTGCTTCTTCTGCTTGTGAATCCGTTTGTCGGAGCATTTAAACTTGTTTATGATAATTCGGAAGAATTCCGTAACTTTATCGACAATCTGGTTAACGGTGTAATCGACTTTTTTACCCAGTTGCCGGAAAAGGCGACAAAGTGGGGAAAAGATATGATTGATAACTTTATCAATGGTATTACGGAGAAAGTTGGGAAGCTGTGGAACAAAGTCAAGGATATCGGCAAAGGAATAGCCGATTACTTAGGATTCTCAGTGCCTGAAAAAGGCCCGCTATCAGATGCCGATAAATGGATGCCGGATATGATTGATCTAATGTCTTCCGGAATTGAAAGCTCAAAGCAGAAGCTGCTTGATGCAGTACGCGCATTATCCAGTGATATGAGCGCGCCAATGCTTAATTCGGAGATAAGCCGGACATTGACGGCTTCCAATAACATTGCCCTGGATGTGTCTATGATCGCAAATCTAGACGGAAGACAGGTTGCTGATTCGGTTGAAAACCGCATCACAAAAAAAATACAGTCAAGAAACGCATTTAAAGGAGCGTGATAATTATGTACTGGTTTTCTTTAGACAACGAAAGATGTGACAGGTACGGGATTATCGTAGATAAGCGCACAGCAGAGGCTGCTCCGGAAATGAAATATAGTAAGGCCTCGTCTAATTATTTAGACGGGGCTTTTTTTACTAATTACGGTACGTATGAAACTGTTGAGAAAAGATTTGAATGTAACTTTGTCGAAGAAAATCCGGATAAATGGCATGAGCACTGGAGAAGTGTTAAACGCTGGCTGCTGAGAGAACATGATATCATCCGCTATTCCGATGATATCGGAATATTTAGAAAAGTACTGCATACTTCTATTTCAGAAAGTGAAAGGGAAATTGAAGAGACAGGAAATTTTACCGTTATTTTCACTCTGCAGCCTTATGAATATTACGACAAAGGGCTTATTAAACATACGGTCAAGGATTGCGAATATAATATATATTCCACTTCTCATCCTATTTATATAGTATCCGGGAACAAACCGACATTAACCGTCAACGGAAATACGTTTAAGGTATTTAAAAATGGAACATCCTATATAGATACAGATCTAATGATCTGCTATGATGGTCAGAAAAATTTTGTGCAATCCTCCGGATTTTTTGAGGATATTTATCTTCAGGAAGGAATGAATGATATTTCTGTGGATACCGGATCCTTATTGATCGTGCCAAATTGGAGGTCTATCTAATGGTTCAGATCTTTCAGTGGGACGAGAGAACGTTCACATCAAATGGATTACCTTTGAATTGTTTGTCGCTCGATTTCCGCGCTGCTTTAAATGGATCATGGACACTTGAAGGCTCCGTTCCGAATTCGGAAAAAAGCAAGATAAATGATCAAGCCGTTATTAAAGCCTATACTCCGGACGGGTATCAGCTGTTCCGGATCCGTCAGATTGATAAATCTGACTATGACTGCTCATTCATCGCGTTGCCGATCGCAATGGACCTGGCTAATATTATCATCCGGGACCGCAGACCAACCGATACCACCGGACAGGGCGCAATCGATGCCTTGCTTCAGGGTACCGACTTTACCGGACATTCCGATATAAGCACTATATCGACCGCTTACTGGCAGATGATGAATATCATCGAATGCATAAACGGTGATATTGATCAGTCTTTTATCAACCGCTGGGGCGGTGAAATTTCATTTAACAATTTTGACGTTTATATCAACAGCAGGATTGGCGCTGACAATGGTATGCGTGTGCAGATGGGTTTCAACCTTAATGAAATAAGAGAAAGCATCGATTCAGGCAGCCTTATAACCCGCATCATTCCTCAGGCTTTCAATGGACGATTCATGACAGGAAGAGGCTATGTCAACAGCCCTTTATATCTGAATTATCCGGAGATATATGAAGGTGTGGTTGATTTTCCGAACGTGAAGCTCCAGGAGGATGCACAGGATGAAGATTTTGACGACAGCAGCATAGTTATATGTGCCGATCAGGATGAACTGGATGCAGTGCTGAGTGAAATGGCGCTGCAATACTTTAGTGAAACAGAGTGCGATAAACCTGTTATCAATTACAGCTGCAATATCATTGATCTTGCGAAGACAAAAAAATACAGAGATTTTTCCAGACTTGTGAAACTGAATTTAGGCGATACGGTCCATGTATATCACCGCGGTTTGAATATAAATCATACTGCCAGGGTGATTTCGATAACGTATGACTGCCTGACAAGGAGTTATACAGAACTTGAAATAGGGCAGTTTAAACCTACTTATTTTGAAAAGCAGGCAGATCTGCAGAGGACCCTTGAAAAAGTTGTGGATACTGATACCGGTTCTGTTATGGCAGCGACGATTAAGGGCGTTATAAATTTGATGGATACGCAGCTTATCGCGCAGAAGGACGCTGCTTCGCGTTCAAACGTCCGTGCAATATTATTTGAAGATCTAGATGAATCTTCGGAGACATTTGGAGCGCTGTGTATCGGAACCCAGGGCATTCAGATTTCTCATAAACGTGAGAATAACGAATGGCAGTGGGGTACAGCTATCAACTTTGAAGCAATAAATGCTGACTATATCATTACCGGCGTTTTATCGGATAGATCCGGAAACTTCTATCTAAATATGGCAACCGGTGAGCTTGTCATGGGCGATGGTTTATTCCGGGGTAATATCTCAACTGAAAAGAACGCTAAAGTCGGACGGTGGCTGTATTTAGATTACGACGGCAATATCGACCAATCCACCTTCGCAAATTACAGTCGGATTACATTGGGGCACGAACAGACCATCGAACCGATGCCTTTTATAGGTCTGGCTAAAAATGCTCAAACAGGCACGGAGTCCATCGTAATGGCAACTTCTGATGGCCAGAGTGGTCCGATGGTTGCGGTAATCGATAACGGCACTCCATCTGTAATAATGCAGAATCAAATCAACGGAACTGGTGTTTCTGTCGTAGATAATCAAGTCCAGATTAATAACGCCGATGCAGTATTTATCAATGCGAATGATCTAATAATAAATGGAAAGACCGGGCTAACCGGATCTTTTAGCAATGTCACGGGATTTAAGGTACAGAACGGGATAGTCTATTCCGTGACAGGACAGAGAGAGGCTTAGGGATGGAAAAAGAAAAGTTTGAACAGCTTATGCAGCATACCAATTCTTTCACGGACGTAAACCCGCATTTTATAACGTCTCTCACATGTAAACAGGCTATCCAATATGAAAAAAAAGTCGTCTCATTAATGACATGGGACGGTGTTGAAAAAGAAAAAGATAAGCTGATACGTTTGATAAGTCATCTGGAGCTGTATCCGGATGACTTTTCATTCGGAGATGCTTTATTAATTTATAGAATGGGCGGTGGAGACGCATGAGAGCCGGTCAGACGATGGTTGCTAATGACGGTCATGAAGTAGCATTGTTCCCAATGGAAATGATGTACATCTGGCAGGGGTGGGGCCCCAACGCATGGACACACTGCTGTTCGTATTCTCTTGACCTGACAAGCGGACCGTCGCCAGTAACGACGCCAGTATATGCGCCAGCAACATGTATACTTGTCGGAGCAACAAACCTTGCGCTGCAATGGCATACCGTCAATCCTGTATGGACTCCATCTGGTTTAAAACATCTCAGTTGGACAACGGTCCACCACGATACACAGGTTCATGCTGTTGGTAGCACTGTTCGACAGGGACAGCTTATGACCTACACCGGCAACAATATGGCGGGCGGGGTCAATCACTGTCACATAGATTTTGGTGAAGGACAGGGGCAGGGCCTTTATCCGGCTTGTATTTGTCCCGGAGGTCAGGCCTACGCTATGACCAACGCAATCGTTCCGGAGCGCGCCGTCTTTATCAACGACACCAGAATCATGTCTGATTTTGGTCTGAGATGGCAGAAATGGAGCGGACCGCAGGGTTTTAATCTTGAATTAAAAAATGGGCTCGTAATACGGGCCTGGAGGTAATATGCAAATATTTAATATATCTCTTAGTACTCAATCGGTGGTGCCCGTATTCGATGCCGTGCAATATGATTCCGGCAAGGAATGCGGGTTGTTTGTCCTGGAAGATATATCTTCCTATGATGCTGTTGAAGCACTTTTTTCAATTTCGGAAGGCCGGACAGTTCCGGCACAATGCATTGTTGATGATCATCTTGTCAGCTTCGTGCTGCCTATAAATCTTACTCGAGTGTACGGCAGATTTACTGCTGTGATCCGCTTTATTAATTCCGCTGATTCTACGGCGGATCATACTTTTCCTTTCCAAATTAATGTGGTTAAAAATCCGAGCCAGGATGGAGATACCTACGAAAGAGCTTATGAGGATATGGTTGCGGAAAACGTAAGAGCTGAAGCAAACAATGCGCAAATGGAGTCTTACATTTCAGCTTACGGTTCTATCACTCCGTCTGAATTGACAAGCTTACTTTCTGACCTTCAGAACATCTGGACACAGTTCAATGGTCAATCGATGACCACGATTGGCAACAGGCTGACAGCTATGGAAAGTGGATTAAGTACTGCTCAATCGGATATTGATTCAATCGAAACGACCGTGGGCGGTCATACTACAGCAATCGGAACTCTGAACACAAATGTATCCGGATTAACTACACGAATCGGCACGGCTGAATCAGATATCGATACATTGGAAACATTGGCAGATAATGCCGTATACCATGACTAGGAGGTGTGATTTATGGCTTTAAAAAGTAAAACAGGTTCGGTCCTGACTAAGAATCAAATCGGAATCACACATGCGACTCAAGGCGCTACTTTAGTTAATAACTGCAATCTTGCGACCGATGTGAATGTTGAGTACTATACCAACAATTCAACAGAGAACAAACCAACTGATACTGGTACGTATTTGATTTGGTGTCACAAGATTAACAGCTCGACAATTACACAGTTTGCAACTCTGAAAGCTGATCAATCGGCATTGTACATGCGTCAATATAATGGTGCATGGTCCGAATGGGTAATCGTTACACGTCCTCTTGATGTGTATCCGATCGGCTCGATTTACACGTCAAATATAAGCACAAACCCCGCTCAGTATTTTGGCGGTACATGGACACAAATCAGTGCGGTCGAAACGTGTACCTTACACGGCACAATCGTGGTCAATCCATCGAGCAGAATGTACGCATCTTTATTCACGCTGACGCAGGTGCAGACTATGCTTCATGATGCTTTCGGAATTGATACGGCGGATATTAACGCCAATAATGTATGGGTGGATGCTTCGGATTGTTATTGGGATACGTCAAACCACGCTGTATTATCTGTATTTTTCGCACCTGGAACACCAGGGGAATATTTCGCGTTCTTCTCAGGTAGCACATCGAGCGCTCAGAGGATTCAATATTTAATCACCTACAACAAAGAAATGTATAAATTTGTGAGGGTCGCATAAATGGATACAAGAAAAATACACGTTAGAGCTTTGTCGACTATCAGCGGAATCATGCAGTTTGAGCATGAAGTGCAAAATCTTTACTTTCTCGGCCTTGAGGATTTTGAGGGAAAAATCTATATTTCGCTGGAATCAGATGAGTATAGCAATTCCGGTATTGAGCTGACCAATAACACTTTCATCATTGGACAGCCAATGACTTCTTTCAATACAACATATACATGCCAATTATATGGTGTTGTTGGTGACGGTGAAAAAATCAAATTATCCAGAAGATTTAGAATTATCATTGATAAATCAAATGATATTACCGGTGAATCCTATGATTATCCGAT
>CACYBS010000028.1 GCA_902772725.1 Erysipelothrix rhusiopathiae | reverse complement strand
TGCATCACAAATCCCGATGTTCCCAGAGATACGATTTTTTTCACAATATCCATATTTAGCGGAAGATCGGATTTCTCAAGCTTTAAGACAGCTTTTGGTCCTGTTAAAAAGCGAAGCACCCATAAGGCAGAAGCTGCCTGGGAAATAATCGTTGCCAAAGCAGCGCCTCGAACACCCATTCCAAACAAAAAGATAAAGATAGGGTCTAATATAATATTTAATACCGCTCCAATGATGGTTGTAAGCATGCCGATTCTCGGGAATCCCTGGGCATTGATAAAGGAGTTTAAGGCAACTGTTGCCATCGTAAATATTGTTCCTAAAAGATAAATGCGGAGGTAAGCTTCGGCATAGACAACCGAGTTATCACTGGCTCCGAATAAATATAAGATCGGACGGCAGAAGATTTGTCCAAATATCATCAATATAATCCCGGTAATAAAGACAAGCGATACGACATTGCCCATGATTTGTTTGGCATGACCATCCTGCTTACTGCCTCTGGCAATGGAGAATAAAGGTGTACCGCCATACCCGTACAAACATGAAAAAGCCATAATTAAGGTTACCACCGGAAATGTAAGTCCGATACCGGTCAAAGCCATAGATCCCACTTTTGGCAAATGGCCGATATAAATACGGTCGACAATATTATATAAAAGCTGCACAAACTGTGCGAGAGTCAAAGGAATTGTCTGCGAAAGAATAACCTTCCACACCTTTCCCTGTGAGAAATCTCCTGACATAAACGTCCTCCCTATGAATTCATATAGTATTATAATCCAAATCCAATTGAATGCATAAAAAAACGCAGGCGATTCACCTGCGAGAGAAAAGGAGAACTGACTTTAAATAATCAGCTCATTTCCGTATGAAGGACAGTGGAGTTTCAAAAGGATTTTTTCGGGAAAATATTTCTGTCTGTCACTTCATACTTCGAGATTATATGCTAGAACATCTAAAGAATCAAGTTGACAAATGTCATAAAAAAAACAGAATGGTAAGCTCCATTCTGTTCTTGAATCTATTAATCTAAGTCAGCTCCGTTGGATGCGATAACCTTCTTATACCAGTAGAAAGAGTCCTTGCGAGATCTTGCCATGGAACCTTTTCCTTCATCATCCATATCTACATAGATAAATCCGTAACGTTTTCTCATTTCACCGGTTCCTGCAGATACTACGTCGATGCAGCCCCATGTTGTATAACCAATCAAATCTACACCGTTTTCGATAGCCTTATTCATAGCTTCAATATGCAGGCGGTAGTAATCGATACGGAATGGGTCATGAATCGATCCATCTTCTTCTACGGTATCGTAGGCACCTAAACCATTTTCTACTACCATAAGCGGTAAATGATAACGGTCATAGATCATTTCCAGATAATACTCTAAACCATCGGCATCCGTTGCCCAGCCCCAGTCAGAGTATTTCAAATATTCATTTCTTGCTCCGGCTGAGAAGTTGCCGCCAACTTTATCCTTTACCTCATGTGTTGTTACGAGGTTAGACATGTAGTAAGAGAATGTATACATATCTACAGTACCGGCAGCTAAATCTAACATATCTTCTTCAGTGATGTCTAACTGTACATTGTGTTCATCCCATAAACGCTTGCAGTAAGATCCATATTCACCTAAGCACTGAACATCGGAACAATAGAAGATATTCTTCTCCCATGTATGACGGCATGCCAGGATATCTTTTGGATCGCATGTTGCAGGATACCATGTAATACCGCAGATCATATTACCAATCATGTTGGATGGATCAATGGCATGACCAATCTGCACTGCCTTTGCGGAAGCTACAAATTGATAATGTAAGTGCTGGTATGCATCCTGATAAGCAGAATCAGGCAAATTGCCGCCCATATCCAAGAATTGGATTGTGTTGTTGATTTCATTAAATGTTAACCAATGATGAACTAAACCCTTATACTCTGTAAAGCAGGTAGTGGCAAAACGTACAAAGTGATCGATTGTCTCTCTGTTTAACCAGCCGCCGCAATGTTCTTCAAGGTATAACGGTGTATCAAAATGCCAAATAGTTACCAGCGGTTCAATACCGTATTTGTGCATTTCTTTAAACATATCACGATAGAATTCAACGCCTTCTTTTAACGGTTCTTTTTCAAGACCTGTTGGGAATAAGCGGGACCAGGAAATAGACATACGGAATTGTTTAAATCCCATTTCGCCGAACAATGCGATATCTTCTTTATAGTGATGGTATCCATCAACTGCTTCATGGTTTGGATAATGATATTCCTCCAATACCGCATACTTTGCACCTTCCGGAAGTTTCTGTCCTCTTGTCAAAGTACCGTGTTTGCCGTCTTTATCAATATAAGTAATTAAACGCGGTGTATTTACAGTACCGCCTGTTGTGACATCGGTCATAGCCGGACCTCTGCCACCGATATTCCATCCTCCTTCCCATTGATTAGCAGCTACTGCGCCGCCCCATAAAAAACCTTTTGGAAATGCCATAATAATATTCTCCTTTTCGCATATAATATTTTAACATTTTTGAAAGCGATTTCATATATAATAATGATGAGGTGAGTTACATGTTATCAGCGAAAGAAGCAATGGAAAAATTAAAAAACGGAAACGAAATATACATTTCAAATGATCACAGTATGACCAATATTTCCCATGAAATAAGACAGGATGTTCTTGTGAATGGACAGCATCCCTATGCCGTCATCGTTTCCTGCTCCGATTCCCGTGTCATTCCCGAGGAAATCTTTTCTGCAGGTATCGGCGACTTATTTGTGATCAGAGTGGCCGGTAATGTCATTGACGATCATCAGTTAGGCAGTATTGAATATGCCACCGAACATCTTGGGTGTAAGCTGGTCTTAGTTTTAGGACATAACCATTGTGGAGCTGTGGATGCAGCCATCAATCACGACCCGCAAGGATATATTAAATTTATTACCGACGAAATTGTGAAAGCCATCAAGGATGAAAAAGACGATTATACTGCCTGCTGCATGAATGTGGATTATTGCGTCCAAATGATTGAAAAAAGCTTCATTATTGAAGAGGAAGAACAGCATGGACTGGTTGTAACCGGAGCTGTTTATCAATTAGAGGACGGTAAGGTCAATTTTGATTATCGGTCACGGATTCAATTGAGGTAACTATGGCAAAGCTATACTTTCGATACGGTGCCATGGGCTCCTCCAAAACCGCCAACGCATTGATGGTAGAATACAATTATTTCGAACGTGGTAAAAAAGCCTATCTCTGTAAACCAAAGCTTGATACCAGAGACGGAGAAAATATCATTCAAAGCCGGATTGGATTAAAAAGAGAATGTTTCTTTGTCGAAGACTTAATTACATTAAGCGATGATACTATTAAACAATATGACTGTATCATTGTCGATGAAGCCCAGTTCTGTAAAAAAAGTGATATTGAATTTTTTACCCATATCGTAGATGACTTGGAAATTCCTGTAATCTGTTATGGACTCAGAACCGATTTTCAACTCAATTTATTTGAAGGCTCCTTATGGTTATTGGCATGGGCGGATGTGATTGAAGAAATAAAGACAGTCTGCTGGTGTGGAAAAGGGGCTTCCTGTAATACCCGGATCAATGAAAAGGGCGAAATCGTAAAAACAGGAGAACAGATTGAGTTAGGCGCTAACGATAAATATATCGCACTATGCCGCAAACATTATAAAGAAGGAAAAACCGGAATATAATAAAAAAAAACAGGCAGTATTCCGTTTCCGGAAACTGCCTGAGTAGTTCTATCCCCATCGAAATATTAGTCTGTTTTTTCGTTTTAGTCAAGAATGAAAGCGATTAAACAAAAATATTTGATGTTTTTCTTTTGAATATATTGTATTCAAAAATTTATACTATTCACCTAAACAATTATCCATCATCTGGATAATTTTTTCTTTATCCATGTTGTGTCCGATGAATACCAGCTTGTTTTCACGGTCACCGTAGGTCTTATCCCAGTTTTCAATAATCTTAGGATCTCTTGCCATTTCACGTTCCTGAATTTCCGGTTCGCAGGCTGCTAACCACATTCCATCCGGTGTTAAGACAATCTGAGTTCCTGCCTGTTCAAAGACATAGAGATAATCCGGATCTTCATCCATCCACATAAATCCTTTAGTACGGATAATTGACTTTGGCCATGCGTTGGCAACTTCAGCCAAACGATATTTTATAAACGGACGACGGCTCTGGTATACAAAGGTATCGATTCCATACTCCAAAGCTTCTCCTTCACCACTGTGATGATGGTGGTGGTGATGGTGTCCATGTCCATGTTCGTGATCATGATCGTCTTCATCGTCATCATCATGGTCATGATGGTGGTGGTGATGTTCGTGTTCATCTTCGTCATCGTCGTCATGATGGTGATGATGATGTTCGTGCTCATCTTCGTCATCGTCGTCATGATGGTGGTGGTGATGATGTTCGTGCTCATCTTCGT
>CACYBS010000027.1 GCA_902772725.1 Erysipelothrix rhusiopathiae | reverse complement strand
TAAGAATACAAGAATTAAGAGAGAAGGTAATTGACGAATGGATCTAATGGCGGCAATTGGATTGCTTAGCTCTATTGTTACTTTAGAAGAGGCAGGAAGAAGCTGGGTATTAATTGTAAAAGACAAAGTAAAGAGAAAAATAGACATTAATAATTGGGATTCAAATGATCTGTTAGTTCAGGCCTGCCTTGATAGATTTAAAACTGATATGGGGGATAAATATAAGTATCATATTTTTTCAGAGGAAGAAATCCAAGAAATCATTCAGGGTTTTTTTGAGCAGAATAGAGAGCTACGTATAGGGTATGAGGAAAAGAAGCAAATGACTCAGATTATTGAGGATATTTTATACGCATATAATGAGTATACCAAGTCCCTTATGTCGAGCGGCGAAAGAACACTACATAACACGCTATCATCGGATTTTTCCAAGATAATGGATAAGCTGGGGGTGATAGAAGAACAACCTCGTAAGGAAAACATTAAAAAGTTTTTGCGTGCGATTGAAATAAGTAAAGAAATTGAACTTGAAAATATTGAAGAGCTTATTAACGGTGAATATGAAATTGACAGGTCAGAAATTATTGAAACGATACAGGCAGGACGAGAAAAATTAGTATCGATACAGGGAAATGCTGGTTCTGGTAAATCAGTTGTATGCAAAAAACTATTAAAGGGAAAAGAATACGTATTAGTCACGCGAGCAGAGAATTTGTCCACTGGAAAGAAAGTAAACGAATTGTGGGATTGTGATGTAGAGGATGCAATCCTGTGGTTAGAAAATAAACCGCTGTATATATTTATTGATGCTATCGAATTTATTGCAGATTGTGGTGACAATGCATTTCCGTTGTTGCAGGAGATATATAGGCTTGCAGATAAATACGGCAATGTATATATTATTACTTCGTGTAGAACTACTGATAGTTCTGCGTTTATGAAGATTAATACAAAATATAGAATCAAAACATACGAGATTCCGGATTTGACGAAAGATGAGATTGATAAGGTTGCTAAAAGTTATCCCATTATTTTATCCTTACAGCAGAATAAAAAATATTCGGATTTATTATGTGTGCCATTTTATCTTAATTTAATTGTATCGGGAGGATTTGTAGAAGAAAATATTAACGACGAGAATAATTTTAGAAATCTCATATGGGAAAGAATCATCTGTTTAAAAGACAAGTGCAGAAAATATGGTGTGTCACAAAGTGATGTTAGAAAAAATGTTGAGCGTATCGTTTTTGAACGTGCTAGAAGTTTTGTTGTTGGTGTTGATAGTGATATTGTAGATAGCGATATTCTAGAAGCATTGAAATCAGAAGGAATTATTGTTGAAAGCAAGAATAAGATACGTTTGAAATATGATATTTTTGAAGATATTTGTTTTGAACGATATATAGATAAAGCCTTCGATGCATGTCATGGATCGTATAATAATTTTTTTGATGAAATAGAGAAAATCGGACGTTGCATATATAGGAGATACCAGATTTGGATATCAAATAAACTGTTTGTACAGGAGGCTCGCGAGAAATTTGTATATACACTGTTAACGGATAATAGTATTGAAGCGAATTGGAAAAAGCAAACAGAAATTGGGATAGTAAAATCAAAATACTGTGGAATGTTTTTCAAGGAATTTCAGGAGTTGCTTGGTGAAACAGTGATTGAAGAATTGTTAGATATAACAAACTTATATGCATTTGAGGCGAAAATTAATCATTCACCAGCATTAATAATGAATGTAACACCGATAGGAGCGGCGCGTGATAATTTGATTGGTATGGTTTTTGAAGAACGCATAAGTCTAGATAAAAATAGAACTTCTATTATTAAGCTGTGTGATGATTATGCAAATTGTTTTTATAAAACTGCGGATACTGAAGAAAAAGCATACAAAATAATAATTAGATATATTGACGAGCTAATAGAAAAGGGTAAAGAGGAAAAATCATATTATCAACATGATGAAGAGATTGTGCAGCTTTTCCTTATTGTTGCAAAAATGGCCAAGTCATCTAAGTCATGGCTGAAAGAATTTGTTGAAAATATGATAGTAGAATATTGCTCTGGAACTAGTAGAAGGGACAGTGTTTCTGAAGAGATTCTAAAGGCGGTTGTAAAAAAATGTCCACTTTCATTTGCTATGGAATTACCCGAATTGGCATGTGAATCAGCGGAAACATTATGGAGACAAAGAGTGTCAAGAAAGCATTTTAAGTATGATGGATACGACCATAATAATGTGAGAGCATATGGTCTATCTGATAATGTAGATCACTTCGACAATAATGAAAATGGCGTATATAATAACACTTTTTTCTGGTATGTTATGAGATGTGACTTCGTAAAAGGCCTTGAGTGGGCAATATCATTTGTTAATAATGCAGTACAGACATTTGCAGAGAATAAGCCAGATGAGATAACAAATATAGAAATTTATTTTCCAAAGGAAAACAAGAAAAGAGTGTATTTGGGTAATGAATGGTTGTGGATGGCAGATATCATGGAACATAACCTTCCGGTGGTATTGACGGACATTTCTTTTGTAATAAAGAAGACTGTTATTAATTCTATGAGAAATTCTTCTGACCATGCATATATTAAAGGCTTAGCAGAATATGTTAAGAATACTATATATGAAAAGGCAAACAACATATTGCTTTTGTCTATTATTGAGGCTATAGGGATGAATTATCAAAAAGAAATGCCGGGGTATGCATTAGAATTAGCATCCAGTATGGAATTAATATATTTTGATATTCATCGTAATGGCGAATTTATTTCTAATCCGACAAAAGAATTGTTGGAAAAGCAGATTATGCTATCGATGGGAGTTCCAGAAATAACCAGAAGATATGAGAAAGACGAAAAGTGTGCGTGTAATTTGCAACAATATTTTGCTAATTCGTATCTTCGTGGAGATGAAGGAATAAAAAATAGATGTCATGTTATTTTAGATTACTTATATTCTATATACGATGAAAAAACTTATCCTAATGAGAATTTGCAGATTCAGAAAATGGATTTTCGCGATGCTGCTATGACGGCAATAGACGAAAAGACAATAATGATAGAACCGCAGATCAAGGGGGAAGCTCAAAAGATTGTAAAAAACAATGAAGATGAAAATGAACCCTTATTGAAAATGAATGAAATATTAAATCGTTTGATAAGTGATATCAATGAGAAAAAAGCCGATGCTGATCAAATTGTTTCAGTAATTGATACTCTTTGTGAAAAGATGAAGGATGATTATCGTATTGAAATGCAGTTTGAATCAATACTTGTTACGTTGATTGCTTCAGCTTTGATAATGCCAGATGTTACGGACGAACAGCGAAATAAACTAGTCGATGAATGGATTAGGCGTGTAAAGAAAATATTTTTAAATCAATCTTATGTAGCTGAAGTTAATATGGTAATTGCATTGTGGGAACAATTGAATAAAGATATAAATAACGACCTTAAACAGCAGATATTGTTAATGATATTAAAGAGTATAATTAATGACGATAATTCAGGATTAATTAGCCAGATAGCAGAATTAACAAAGTATTTTTTGGCAAAAAATAAGAATTATGCAAGTAGGATTTTTAATACAATTATTATGCTTGCAGAAGATGAGATGAATCATCAGAAGTTTAATGCTGCATTTATAAAAGAAAATCGTAATGATGCTGAGTATCAATTTATTCCCAATATGGTTCCTAAATTATGTGGAGTGGACCGTTGGATTCAAGAAAATAATGGTAATGAATATCAAAATAAGAGGTCCGAGATAATTCAAGAATATTTGTATGATGGTAAGGGGATAGATCTTTCTGAGTTTGATATCAGTAATTATGATATAGACCTTCTCTGTAATATTGCATGTTGTGGATTGGATACAGCAGATGAGAGATTTGTCATAGTTATTAATTCGATTGTGCAATGTATGATTGAAATATGGCATGAAAACTGTAAAGAAATGCGGGCTCATGAAATAATTGACACATTTCAAGAACACAAAGTATCCTCTTATTTTCAAAGAGAATTGAATATGACAGGACGAAATCCAGAAGCTGTTTATGATATTCTGTTTAAAGGAACTGACTTTTCGATATTTACCAGAGATACAGTGGATTTTTATGAAGATGTTCTTAGTGGCTTTTTGGTGTCATATGTTGATGGATTTAGGGAGAAGGGTAAGAGAGATGACATTGAGAAGAAGATTCGAATTCTTGAAACTTATGTAAATAGTATTACAGAGGACTATGTAAGAAATATTCTTGAAAAGAGATTGTTCCTTTGTAAAGGAAGATTTAGCAGATGGGATGTAAACAAAGTAAAGGCAGAATATAGTTATAAAGATAAGTGCTTTCTGAATGTACAGATTGAGAAGTATGGCTCCAATCATTTGAACGATGTTCTATACACAGTATATTTGCTCAATATTAGTGAACTCTTACCAGAAATATTGATATCTATTAGTTCGTGCTTTACAAAAGCTATTAGAAATAGCAAAGAACAGTTTGCAAAAGAGATAATAGATTCACAAGTGATAGTTGATATGATTATCTTAAAATCCTTTATATTCTATAGCGATGAAATAAAAAAGGATGAGAAGCTGATTAATGCATATGAGGACATACTATTAGCATTGACAGAAATAAGAAATGAGAAGGCTGCTGTACTATTAGATGAATTTCGAATTCATTGATTTCAATGTAAAGATTGGAAGATAGAACTGGGATGTTAAAAAGAATTGAACAGAGTTATATCGTTGCACCATTTGGAAGAAATTAGTGATAATTAAAAAAGGCAGTGAAATATATATTAGAGAAATGGTAGAT
>CACYBS010000026.1 GCA_902772725.1 Erysipelothrix rhusiopathiae | reverse complement strand
TAATGGGGCAGTTTCTTTTGGCAGCTCTATTGTCTCTCCGTCAAAAAGAGCTGGTAGTCGGAAGAAAGGAACAACTTCAGATAAACAGTAGGTAGTAGACCATGACCGTAGACTAGCCTGTTTGGGAAAAAAGCAATAATCATCAGGGGCCACTCCCATACGGCTAAGAATACCATATGTACCATCACCATCCGGCTTAATAGGCGCAATGGAAAAATCTCCCTCACTCAACGCTTCCGAGCCAGCTGCATTTAAGACTAATTTTGCCTTAAACAAAGAATCAGCGAACCCATAAATATTAACACGAAAATGAGGCGTGGTTTCTATAGAAGTAATCCAATCTTCATATTCTTTAGTAATATCCCTGGCGTAGTTATCTCCTTTTAAGCTTTCTGTTTCCTTTAATAGCTTTATATCATTATCACCTCTAAGAGACCTTAAAACGGGATTGAAGCACTTCCTTGTCTCTTGTGCGGTGGAGGCTGGATAAAGATCAATCCGAAATGCGCAAGGTGTTGTGGGAGAATAAGCGCCACTGATTGTATTCATCATTCTGAACAAATCATACAACCTTCCACTTTCGTTCATTTCCCATTTTGGCACATAATGAACCGAATTGATTTGAGCAGTCAACGGATTATAAATATCTGCGACCCTTTCTTTTTTAGTTAAGGTAGCACCGGCTCCAAACTGCACATTTGGAATATCCACTTTTTTGAATTTATAGAAATCGCTTAAGGGAGAACTGTTAAGAAGAGGCTCTATAAGCACTAATTTCTCTTGCTCGCCTTGTAAAATGAAGAACAGCTTAAGCCTTTCTCCGAGTTTTTCTTGTGGCAAAAAAACGTATAATAAGTGGAAACTTGTTTCGCTCTCGTAACAAATTCCATGCCATTGCCTAAGAAAACTTTCATGTCTTTTTAAGACGCCTTCAACCCCTGTATCAGCAAGGGATTGATATTTGTTTAGGCTCAAATCAGGAACCTGGTTTACTTGAAAACATGATACCCGCACACAGTCACCTCCCGTAAATATTCTTACGTAGTGCAATTCGTTGCTCTTCAGATTTTTTGATCTGTTCCTGCAACTGCTTTTTAGAATCTGCTAGTAAATTCCGATATTTTCTCAACAGCTCTCTTGCAAAGAACCGTACTTTTTCTATATCAACCGCACCTGACTCATTGTCTATTGTTTCTATTTCAGAGGAAGCTTCTTCCCAATGCTTTTGTGCTTCCTCCATTTCGGAAATCCGTTCCTGCATGGACTCCTCCAATAGTGTTAATTGCGATTGGATTTTTGAAGAGTATTCTTTTTCGAGACTAATAAAGGTCTGTTTGATCTCCTTTATGATAGATGTCTTATCTTCTTCGGAAAGATTATCAGTATCTTCTAACCTATGAAGGAGCTCGTCTAGTTTCTCTGAAAACAGTACATACTCTGTTCCTTCATTAAGGGTTTCCTCGTGCAGCGATATTTCTTTCTTTTGTTCTCGCTCCAAGAGTTCACGGTCAAAAGTACGCTTCCGACTTAACTGTGGCCTAACATAAGTCCCCATCTTTTATCTTCCACTTAAGCGTCTGCTGCGAATTTGTCTTTGAAGCATCTCTGCCTGTTCCATTTGTAACTGCAGCTTGTCAGTATATTCTTTTCTCATTTTTTCAAACTCTTGCTTTTTTGCCTCAGCTTCATCCGCAGCTGCTTTTGCATCTGTTGAAGCGGCATCCATGGTAACGTTTCTAAGGGAATCCGCTTGCTGATCCAATTCCTCAACCGCTTCATCCATTGTTTCAAGTTCTTCCATTATCTCTTCTTGAACTTTAGCTTCCTCTGCAGCAACATCATCATCATATTGCTCTTGCAGTTTTTCAATTGCTGCATTAAGCTGAGCAATAATACGAGCTTTATCTTTATCTGATATTTTTGATGATTTGACTTTTTCTATTTCATCTTCCAACTTGGTTTTATCAGAATTGAATTTGATTGCTAATTCATGCAGGCGATCACCCTCTGCAACTCGCTCACCTGTTTCACCATCTAATTCGACATACCCTACCTCTCCATGTCTTCCCAGATTCATGCCTCGGCTAAGTACTTTCCGTCTTGACATACTAACGATTCCTCCCTATATAGTCAAGTGTTTTTTCCTTTAAAATAAAGGATTTTTTGATATAGCATCAATAAATATCTCAGAAGAAAGAGCCGG
>CACYBS010000025.1 GCA_902772725.1 Erysipelothrix rhusiopathiae | reverse complement strand
TGGATGGAAATGGATATCGGCATTCAAAGCGGATATTAAAGGTAATGTTGGAGCGGTTTAAAAAAATTGAAAGAACCGACGAAAAAAAGATTCGTATTGGGATTGTTGGTGAAATCTACATGAAGTACTCCCCTTTAGGCAATCGGAATTTAGAGGATTATCTGGTCAAAGAAGGGTTTGAACCGGTACTTTCCGGGGTTATGGATTTTATCTTATATGTGATTGAAAACGGATTGATTGATTATCGATATTATCATCGCCACGCCGCTTCTCATCAATGGTTTGAGATTGCCAAAAGCACGATTATCCATCTGCAGAAAAATTTTATTGATATCTTAAAACAGGACGGTACGTTTCGGGCACCGGATGATTTTAACGATGTGATCCAGAACGGTAAGGGATTTATCAACCCGGGTGTTAAAATGGGGGAAGGCTGGCTTTTAACAAGCGAGGTTGTTACCTTGATCCGCACGGGTGTGGTCAATGTGATTTCTGCCCAGCCATTTGGCTGCCTTCCAAATCATATTGTCGCCAAAGGAATGACGCGCAAAATAAAGGAGCAGTATCCTTTTGCGAACATTGTAGCGATTGATTATGACCCTTCGGCATCATCGGTTAACCAGGAAAACCGGATTCGTCTGATGCTGGCAAATGCCAAATTATCGGAAAATTGGAAAGATAACTAGGAGTGCTCAAAAGTGCTCCTATTTTTGTTTGCGGGGACTAACTTGATATAAGAATCGTTCTTGTTTTAGCATGGTTAAAATTCTATTATTTAGTTAATGATTAAAGGATTTGTTTCAAATCATAATAGGAAACAGGAAAGGAAATTATATGCCGAATTTTGATGAAAGAATATGTATTATTGGTGGTGGACCTGCAGGTATCAGTGCTGCCATGTATCTGGAAAAGGCCGGATATTCTAACTATGTTGTTTATGAAAAATTAAACAAGATCGGTGGTAAAGCATGGTCTCCGAAAATCAATGTGAACGGACAGGAACGTGCCTATGAAATGGGTGCCATCATGGGTGCTAAGACATACCATGCCGTACATGAAGTGGAAGAGTTTGCCGGTGTAGGACATGCCGATGGACCGAGCATGCGAAGAATGTACCGTGACAAGACAGGTAAAGAAATTTATCCGTTTGATTTAAAGACGGAACCGTCAATCAAAAAGACGATTGATTTAATCAAATTAAAACAGCAGATGAAGCGTCTTGTTGAATTAATGGCTACTAAATATGAAGGATATGACTGTTATGGACATATCGGTGTTGCTCAGGGTGAATACGATGGTCTTTCCAAGGAATGTGAACATCCTTTAAAGAGAATCCGCGGTACAAACCCGAATTTGAAAGATTTAGCCCTGCCGTTTGATGAGTTCTGCCGTATCAACAACATTGAAGAAGTTATGAAGATTTGGATCGGCCCATATACTTCCTTCGGATATGGATACTTTGATGAAATCCCGGCTGCCTACGTAATGAAATACTTAGATACTACAACAGCCATTGAATTTGTCGGTATGCGTTTATGGACATGGAAAAACGGTACCCAGTCTATTTATGAAGCAGCGAATAAAAAGTTGAAAAACCCGGCTGTGATGAATACGGAAGTTGTTAAGGTTGTTCGCCCGGCTGATGGAGAAGATGGAAAGATTAAAGTTACCATCAAAAATGAAAATGGTGAATCCGTAGAAGAATTCGATAAGCTGATTGTTACTACACCGCTTGATTGGTTTATGAACTATGCGGATGCCAGAGAAGATGAAAAAGAATTATTCTCTAAGATCATCCATGAAAAATACGTGGACTTCTTAGCTGAATTTGAAGAAGATGAAGGACCGACAATCTCCGGTTATATCTTCGACAACATGGTTCCTACTCGTTTAGGTCATGCGATGGTTTATTATCACCGCTGGGAAGATTTAGACGGTGACTGTCCATGTACGGTTTATGCTCTTCGCAACCATATGGGAAGTGATGATGTTCCGTATGAATATACGATCAATACGATGAAAAAGGATATGAAGCGCTGCGGCTTCCCGGTAAAGAATATCCTGATTGAGCAGGAATCTTACTATTGCCCGCATGTTAGTCCAAAAGACTACGCTGATGGATGGTACGATAAGCTACATGCGATGCAGGGTAAACAGAATACATATTATGCCGGTGAAATTTATTCTTTCGGTGATATGGAAGATACCTGTGCTTCTTCAAAGGATATCGTAGAGCGTTATTTTAAATAATCAATAAGGTATAAGGTAAGGATAATAATATGGCAAAAGAATGGAAAATCGGCGATCCGATGATCAATGATTGGGATTATTGGCAGGATGAGAACTATGTAGCTGAAGATCCTGAAAAGGAGAAGATGGTTCTTAAACTGGTAACCATGATCACAGACCGTTACTTAAAAAGATATACAAGAACAATCAACAATAAAGATCCGGAATATTGGGCAATCGATCATGTCTTGACAAAGGATGAAGTAAAATTCTGTTTGTCCTTTAAAAAGACCCGCGTTCCATATACTCCGGAAGAACTCGCAAAACGCAACAACATGACAGTAGAAGATACCCAGAAGATGTTGGATCATCTGTGCTGGATTGGTATTGTCGAGATGGTTCGCCGTGAAGAAGAACCGCATGACAAGATGTACAATCTGCCGATCTTCGTACCGGGTTCTGCTGAATTTATGATGATGAATGATAAGCTGACCGATGAGCATCCGGAGATCGCTACCTTCTTTAACTTGATGACCCAGCTTCCGCTGGCCGGTGTTACCCAGATGGTTCCTCCTGGAGGTGCCGGTATCGGTATGCATGTCATTCCGGTTGAAAAGGCAATCAAGGCCAATAATGAGTCTATTCCGATTGAAAGAATTTCCCACTGGCTGAATAAATACGACAAGATTTCTGTCGGACAGTGTACCTGCCGTAAACAGCAGACGATGCGCGGAGAGGGCAGCGGTGATATTCCGGGTGAATACTGCATGGGCTTAGGTGACTTAGCAGAATATTCTGTTGACCGCGGAATGGGACGCTATATCACATATGATGAAGCATTAGAAATCTTAGAGCGTGCAGAGCGCAAGGGTTACGTTCATCAGGTAACTAACATCGATGGTGAAAATAAGATTGTTGCGATCTGTAACTGCGCCCCGGGCGTATGTAATGCGATTCGTACATCCCAGCTTTATAACACACCGAATATGTCACGTTCTGCTTATCGTGCGCATGTTGATAGAGAAAAATGCGTTGCCTGCGGTAAGTGCGTTGAAGTATGTCCGGTAGGTGCTGCAAAGCTTGGACAAAAGCTTTGTACAAAACACGGCGAGATTCAATATCCGTTAAGTGAATTACCGGATGATAAGATCTGGGGTCCGGATAAATGGAATTACAACTATCGTGAAGATGCGAAGATCAATGTATACGATACCGGAACAGCTCCTTGTAAGACCGCCTGCCCGGCACACCTTGCGATTCAGGGTTATATCAAAATGGCCAGTGAAGGACGTTATGAAGATGCATTGAAATTAATCAAGCAGGATAACCCATTCCCTGCAGTATGCGGAGCCATCTGTAACAGACGATGCGAAGATGCATGTACCCGCAATACGATTGATAAACCGCTTGCGATTGATGAAATCAAGAAGTTTATTGCCTCTTTAGATTTGAATAAAGACAAACGCTATATCCCACATTGTGAAAACGGTGTCGGCGGATTCTTTGATGAAAAGATTGCTGTAATCGGTTCCGGTCCGGCAGGCTTATCTGCAGCTTATTTCTTACGCTTAGAAGGCTATCCGGTTACTGTTTTTGAAAAAGAATCAAGACCTGGCGGTATGATGACCATCGGTATTCCTTCTTTCCGCTTAGAGAAAGATGTTGTAGATGCTGAAATCGAAGTAATCCGTGAAATGGGTGTTGAAATTAAGTGCGGTATTGAAGTTGGTAAGGATGTAACACTGGATGAATTACGTGCTCAGGGTTATAAAGCATTCTATATCGCAATCGGTGCCCAGGGTGGACGTAAGACCGGTGTTCCTGGTGAAGATTCCATCGGTGTACAGACCGGCGTTGATTTCTTACGTAAGATTAATCAGGATCATACTATTAAATTAGAAGGCGATACGGTTGTCGTAGGTGGCGGTAATGTTGCCGTTGACGTTGCCAGAACAGCTGTACGTGCCGGTAACGGTAAAGTCACAATGTTATGTCTGGAATCGGCTGCAGAAATGCCGGCAGCTCCGGATGAAGTAGAAGAAGCCAAAGAAGAAGGTATCATCGTGAATAACGGATGGGGTCCAAAGGAAATCTTATCCAAAGACGGTAAGGTATGCGGTATCGTATTTAAGCGCTGCACTTCCGTAAAGGATGAAACAGGACGTTTCAATCCGCAGTACGATGAAAACGATACAATTACCATCGAATGTGAAAATATCCTGTTATCAATCGGTCAATCCATCGAATGGGGTAACCTGTTAGATGGTACAAAGGTTGAACTGAACCGTAACGGTACTGCCATTGCCGATCCTGTTACTTATCAGACCGGTGAAGCAGATATCTTTGTCGGCGGTGATGTATATACCGGACCGAAGTTTGCGATTGATGCGATTGCGGCAGGCCGTGAAGGTATGGTATCCATCAACCGTTTCGTACACCCGGGTAACTCTTTGACAATCGCGCGTAACCTGCGTCATTTCATCGAGCTCGACAAGGATGATATTGAAGTCGAAACTTTCGATAACGCAAAACGTCAGATTCCGGGCCGTAAAGCCGGTATCGCAACAGAAACCTTTGATGATTTACGCTTAACATTAACTGAAGAACAAGTTCAGATTGAAGCAAAACGCTGCTTAGGCTGCGGTGCAACGACCGTTGACCTTAACCGCTGTATCGGATGCGGCTTATGTACAACTAAGTGTGAATTCGATGCGATCCATCTGTTTAGAGATATTCCGGAAGCCAGCACAATGATCCGCGCTGAAGATAAGTTTGCGGCCATCGGAAAATATGCAGTGAAGCGTGCTGCCAAGATTGGCATTAAGAAACCGACATTTGGAAAGTAATTCCTATGCACGAATTAGGAATTGCGCTTCATGTGATGGATACAGTGGAAGAGCTTGCCAAAGAGAATGAATTGGAACACGTTTACAGTGTGACTTTGGAAATTGGTGAAGTATCCGGTGTTATCTTTGATTATCTGGCTGATGTATGGGATTGGGCAGCGAATAAACGCGAATTGTTTCAGGGATCGAAATTACTCTGTGAGACGATTCCGGCGATTACGTATTGCCGAAACTGCCATAAGACCTATGAAACTGTAACCTATGGGCGAACCTGCCCACATTGTCAAAGTCCCGAAACTGAGCTGGCTCAGGGGGATGAATTAAATATTAAGGAAATAGAAGCCTTATAAATGAAAAGGATCCGATTTTCGGGTCCTTTTTAGAAAGGAAAAACATGAAAAGACCGCAAATTATCTGCCATATGACAATATCAATTGACGGCAAAGTAACCGGAGACCACTTAATGGATCCAAGATGCCAAAAAGCAGAAGAAGCTTATTATCAAATTCACCGTGATTTTAAAGCCAAAGCCTTTGCGTGCGGCAGAGTGACCATGGAAGGCAGCTTTACCGGCGGATGGTATCCGGATTTAACCGGTTATCCTGCCATCAAGGATCGTACCGATCACATTGCGGATGCTTCGCTCGACTTTTATGCGGTTTGTTATGACCGTAAGGGAAGACTTGGATGGAAGGAGAATGTAATCCATGATGAGGATTCCGGCTATGATAATGCCTATATCATAGAAGTTTTAACAGAAGATGTGGATGATAGGTATCTGGGATATTTAAAAGAGAAAAAGATTTCTTATATCTTTGCCGGAAAAGAGAATCTGGATATTTCCGTATCCTTAGAAAAACTGTATAGATATTTT
>CACYBS010000024.1 GCA_902772725.1 Erysipelothrix rhusiopathiae | reverse complement strand
TTTGTTTACACATAAAAATGTGTACACTCATTATCTTTTAACGCAAGCTTACGGCACACCTTTTCAGGGGCAACTCCAAGGGAGTAAACATTTGTTTCGGCAAGGATTTTCACCATCCATCCTCTCTCTACATTCGAAGCTCAAATGCTCATATCCTTTTCATCATCATTGACTAGATTATAACACTTAAAGCCTTAAAATCAATATCCCGATTCTCTGTCTTTTAACGCTTCTTTAGCTGTATCGACAAAATAGCGCATCGCTTCGACCGGATATTTTCCCGCAGCTGTCTCTCCCGTGAGCATAATACTGGAAGCACCGTTATATACGGCATGATAGATATCGCTGACCTCTGCTCTTGTCGGAACGGCGTTGTTGTGCATCGAATGTAACATCTGGGTTACGACCATATATGGTTTATTGTGTTCCTGACACACTTTTTCCAAATAGTGCTGCACGGATGGTAATTTTGTGAGTCCGACCGCATTTCCTAAATCTCCTCTAGCGATGATGATCTCATCGCAATGCGGCAATAAATCGTGGATCTGGTCAACCCCGGCCTGATTTTCAATTTTCGCAAAGATCTTCAATTTTTCATTTCCGGTTGAATCCAATGCTTCCCTGACGTTCTTTAAATCTTCAGCGTTTCGCACAAAGGGCTGCATAATCCCTGTTACCGCATACTTATAGGCTTCCCTTAAATTGTTCATATCGGCTTCAGTTAATGTCGGTGAAGGAACACTGACACCTTCAATCGCAATGCTTTTGGAAGATGTTAACTTACCTCCCCGCAATACTTTTGCCTGCTTCCCTTCATCATCCAATATTTCTATCAAAAGATTGCCGTCATCCAGTAATATGTGAGTTCCCTTTTTCAAATACGGATAGACAATATCAGGAAACTTCAGTTTTTCTGTATCCACAACCGCATTGTTTTCCAATAAGACAGGCTGATCAAATTTTCCGATTCTTAATTCCGGCCCTTTCATATCAATCAACAATTCGGGAATAATTCCGGTATTGGCTGCTGCCCAATGGAATTCTTCCAGCCATTCTATACAGTCTGATAAATCTACATGAGACAGGTTTAAACGCATTCCTGTCATTCCTGCTTTAAACATTTCTTCCATGATTTTCCGATCGGCACAGGCAGGTCCGATCGTTCCATATATTTTTAACTTTTCCATATCTGTAGAGTATCACATTTTGAAAGACTTGTGTCTGTGCTATAATTCATTTTGAGGAAAAAGCTATGAAAAAATATATTATCGTAATGTTGATTGATTTTGCGGCAGCAGGATTTTTATTTGGATTTGCCTTTACCATGAAGGATATGTATCTCTATATCGGGGCAGCTTTATTAGCTGTTGGATTAATTGTCGGCAGAATCATGAAAAATGACGCAAAAAAAATGTAGAAGCCAAGCTTCTACAAATTTTGAATCACTTCTACTTTAACCCTGTGATCCGATTCAATATCAAATGTAATTTTAGCCATCTCATCAAGATGCTCAGACACAAGAGTGCGAACCATTTCAAATACTTCATCCTCTTTTTCTTCTGTCTTACAATCATATTCAACGGATGTCACAATTCGCTTTTTTAATGAAATTCCCTTTAATTCATCTACTAAACTTTGCATAAAAACTACCTCGATATTTAGTCTATATCACTCAAACTAGTTTGTCAAACATGTCAAAGAGTGCCTGTGTTTGGGCACTCTTTATTTTTTTAGTCCTCAACCGGAATCTTGTGAATCCAGCCTTCCGGTCCTTCAATACGACCCTGCTGAATACCTGTGATTGTATCATACAGCTTCTTAGTAACAGGGCCCATTTCTTCGCAGCTGTTCGCAAATACGATTTCTCTTCCGTGGTCGTTTACTTTTCCAACCGGAGAAATAACCGCTGCAGTACCGCAAAGACCGCATTCTACGAAGTTTTCGATTTCATCGAAACGAACTTGTCTTTCTTCAACCTTTAATCCGAGTACTTCCTTGGCAAGATATACTAAAGAACGTCTTGTGATAGAAGGTAAGATGGAATCGGATTTCGGAACCACGATTGTTCCCTCTTTATCTACAAATAAGAAGTTAGCTCCACCGGTTTCTTCTACAAATGTTCTTGTAGCCGGATCTAAATACATATTTTCATCAAAACCTGCTGCATGCGCTGTAACGTGTGCATGTAAGCTCATCGCATAGTTCAATCCAGCTTTAATATGACCGGTTCCATGAGGAGCTGCACGGTCGAAATCGCTGACACAGATCGTGATTGGCTTAGCACCGCCTTTGAAGTACGGTCCTACCGGTGTAACAAGTACACGGAACTGGTATTCATCAGCCGGCTTAACACCGATAACCGGTCCGCTTGCGAAAATATATGGGCGGATGTATAAAGAAGCGCCTGTACCATAAGGAGGTACCCATGCCGCATTGGCAGCTACAACCTTATCAATCGCATCTAAGAACTGCTCTTCTGAGAAAGGCGGAATTTCAAGACGCATAGCGGAGTCGCGTAAACGCTTTGCGTTCTGGTCCGGACGGAAAGTCACGATTGTTCCATCTTCCCATGTGTAAGCCTTCAATCCTTCAAATACTTCCTGGCAGTATTGAAGAATTCCGGCACATTCGTTGATGGTCACATTTGGATCTGAAATTAACTGTCCTTCATCCCATTTGCCATCTTTGTAGTTTGAAACATAACGATAATCGGTAACACGGTAACTAAATCCGATATTTCCCCAATCAAGATCTTTCTTTTCCATAATTTATCCCTCCTGATAAAAATTCGATTACATGTATGCATCTAATATATCACAAATCCAAAAACATGAATTATCTTTTTGAAAGAATATTACGCTTTTTTCACAATTTTCATTAGTTTTCATTTGTTACAAAGAGAATTTCTAATTCAATTTACTTGAAAACGAGAATATGGTACACTACAAACTATGATTGGAACAGGAACGATAATCAATACTCTTGCCATTATTGCCGGTGGAGTACTTGGATTATTTCTAAAAAAAGGCATTCAGAAACGCTTTCAGGATATCCTCATGCTGGCGTTAGGTCTTAGCACCATGTTTATGGCCATATCCGGATTTATCGAAAAAAGTCTGGTTGTATCTAATAATACGGTAACAACCCGGGGAACCAATATGTTGATCTTCTCCATGGTTGCCGGAGCGCTTTGCGGCGAAGCCATCAACATTGATTTACGACTGACTCAGTTTGGTACCTGGTTAAAGGAAAAGACCGGTAACTCCGGTGATAATCAATTTATCGATGCCTTTGTGACTGCCTCCCTAACGGTATGTATCGGAGCTATGGCTGTTATCGGATCGATTAACGATGGAATCTTAGGTGACTGGTCCATCCTTGCCACCAAATCCATTCTGGATGCGGTCATCATTGCGATCATGGCATCGGCTTATGGAAAAGGATGCATCTTCTCCTGTATTCCGGTCTTCCTGTTTCAAGGATCGATTACTCTACTTGCACGACTGATTGAGCCGATTATGACACCGGCTGCTCTATCCAATTTATCTTTGGTTGGATCAGTATTGATTTTCTGTATCGGTATCAATATTGCCTTCAATAAAAATATAAAAGTTTCGAATTTATTACCCGCTATTTTCTTTGCGGTTCTTGCGACTTATCTGCCAATGTTTTAAAATAAACAAGTATGATTTAGGAGGGATGACTATGACATTAATTATTCCAAAGGATTACAATCCGGTATTATCCATTCGTGAAACCCAGGAAGCTATCAAATATATCCGTGATACTTTCCAGCATGAATTTGGAAAAGAGCTTGGACTTCTGCGTATCTCAGCACCTTTATTTGTTGAAAAAAGTTCCGGTTTAAACGATAACTTGAACGGAACGGAAGAGCCGGTTCATTTCACAATGAAGGATATCCCAAATGAGAGAATCGAGGTTGTTCATTCACTTGCCAAGTGGAAACGCTACGCATTAGGAACATATGGATTCAGACATCATGAAGGCTTATATACCAATATGAATGCCATCCGCAAGGATGAAGATTTAGATAACCTGCATTCAGCCTATGTTGATCAATGGGACTGGGAAAGAATCATCTCTAAAGAAGAGCGTACCGAACGAGTTCTTCGCCAGCATGTAGAAAGAATCTTTAAAGTCATCAAACATATGGAACATGAAGTCTGGTATAAATACCCACAGGCTGTCAATCATCTCCCTGATAAGATTACTTTTATCACAACACAGGAGCTTCTGGATATGTATCCGGATTTAGATGCTCATGAAAGAGAAGATGCATTCTGTAAAGAACACGGTGCCGTATTCGTTATGAAGATCGGTAAAAAATTGTCCAATGGACAGAAACACGATGGACGTGCTCCGGACTATGATGACTGGGAATTAAACGGAGATATCTTATTCTGGTATGAACCGTTACAGAGAGCTCTTGAGCTTTCCAGCATGGGAATCCGCGTGGATGAAAATTCCCTGGTTGACCAGCTCACAAAGGAAAACTGTCTGGAACGTTTAAACTACCCATTCCACAAAGCCATTATGGAACAGAAATTACCTTATACCATCGGCGGTGGTATCGGTCAGTCCCGTTTATGCATGTTACTGCTCAAAAAAGCCCATATCGGAGAGGTACAGGCAAGTATCTGGCCGGATGAAATGTGGGAAGAATGCGCTAAGAACAATATTCCGTTATTATAAGAAAAGAAGCGATGTTTGTCGCTTCTTTATTTTATATAGTGAATTCTATTTGAATCATATCTGTTTATCTGTTCTTTTATCTGGTCAGGATAACCTACCGCAAAAAGCGCAAAAGCTTCCAATGAATCCGGCATCTGCACAATATCTTCTACGGCCCGCATTCTCTCCACTAATGGGGCAATGCCTAACCATACTGCACCAAGTCCTAATTCATCGGCTTCTAACCAAAGATTTTCACACGCAATACTGCAGTCAATATAGGCATATTCCGGCATACGGCATTCTTTTTTAGCACATACCACTATGGCAAGCGGGGCATCGGCTAAACATCCTGAGTAGGGACTTACCTTGGATAACTTTTGAATGATCTCTTTATTATCAGTGATGTAGAATTCCCATGGCTGCTGATTACCGGCCGAAGGTGCCTGCATAGCAGCCTTCATCATCATATCAATTTTTTCTGATTCTACCGGTGTGCTCTTAAATTTTCGAATACTGGTTCGATGAAAAATACTATTCATAATTCTCCTCCAAATAATGATAAAAATCTTCTAAACTTCCCTGCTTATACTCTGTGATATCTTTATTTTTTGAATTGATTAGACAATCCGTTACCAGATACACATCCATTCCCGTCATCTCGGCTGTTAAATCTTCGGATACATCATTTCCAACCATCAAGCAGTTTTGGCCGTCATATCCCATTTTATTCAATATTTCTTCATAATATTTTGGATTTGGTTTGGATAAGCCGATATTTTCATAGGTCGTAATCCATTCAAAATCGTCCGGTTTCAATCCTGCCCAGCGTATTCTGGAATATGTCGCAATCTGCGGGAAAATCGGATTGGTCGCCAGTACAACCGGTACACCTTTATCCTTAAGAAATGTGATTATTTTTGCGGCATATGGATTAAATCCACATACTTTCTTGGCATATTGAAATTCATTGGCATAGAATTCTTCAAAAACAGGAAGCTTTTCAATGACATCTTCTCCATACTGTTTCTGCATAACTTTCCAGAAACACTCTTCATTGGTGCATGAATTGTCGTTGGCAACCATAGCTGCCACTCCTGTCCAAATCGTTTTCATCAATAATTTCGGTTCAAAACCGTGGGGAATCATCTTTTTTGCCAAATAACCAAAATAATATTCGACAAACTGATCCTGGTCCATCGGCAGCAATGTACCATCCAAATCAAATAAAACGGCCTGATAGTTCATACGCATTTCTCCTTAAACAATTGAAATTTTATCATATATTTTTCTCAAACATGTATGGAAATGCCCCTCATTTGTCTTATAATAAATCGGTAAAGGATGAGATTATGAATATACAAAACAGTTTTAAACAGGGATTGGAAGATAGTATTCCTATTGCGGTAGGATACTTTTCTGTATCTATCACATTTGGCATGCTGGCAGCTGCCAACAACGTTCCCGTATGGGTGGCGGTTGTCATCTCTTTGACCTGTCTTACCAGTGCAGGCCAATACGGCGGCATGGCTTTAATTATTGAAGGGGCTCCTTTAATGGAAGTTGCTCTATCCCAACTTATCATCAATTCGCGTTATTTATTGATGTCTTTATCACTCACCCAGAAAATTGATAAGAAGCTCAGCACTTGGCAAAGAGCCTTAATTTCCTTTGGAATTACTGATGAAATCTTTGCGATGGCAAGCTCCAAAGAAGGAAAGGTCGGTGCCCGCTATATGGCAGGCTTGATCATACCTCCGGTTATAGGATGGACACTTGGAACACTTACCGGCGGTATTGCCACAAGCTTAATGCCAAAATCACTTCAAAATGCTCTGGGAATTGCGATTTACGGTATGTTTCTTGCGATTATCATACCTCCGGCTAAGAAATCGCACCCTATTCGAATCGTATTATGCATTGCGATTCTTTGCAGCTGCATCATCACGATCATCAAGCCATGGGTTGAGATATCATCCGGTTTTGCGATTATTATCTGTACTTTGATTGCAGCCGGTTTAGGAGCCTATTTCTTCCCGGTAAAGGAGGACAACAATGAGTAATACTGACTATATTCCCTACATTGTGACAATGGCGCTTACGACCTATTTAATTCGTATGTTACCGTTGACCTTCTTCCAGAAAGAGATCAAAAGTACCTTTATTAAATCCTTTTTATACTATGTACCGTATGCTGTACTTGGTGCGATGACTTTCCCGGCCATCTTTTCATCCGGAGGCAGCTTACCTGCCTGCATCGGAGGATGTGCCATCGGTCTCTATCTGGCTTATAAAGAAAAAAGCCTTATTACGGTGGCCATGGCAGCCTGTCTTGCGGTATATATCATTGATTTATTCGTAAAATAAAAGTGGCAGCTTTCGCTGTCACTTTTATTTCCATAAGAAGTCAAAATAAACCGGGTTTTCCTTTTCCCAGGATGCCTCGTTATGCTGGCCGCCTTCTACAATATTCAAATACGAATATGCCCCGTGTTCTTTAAACCAATTGGCATACCAGCGGTTGATTGATGCGCCGATCGCAACATTTCTTCTGTTTGATCCTTCACGGGTCCCCATGCTCAGATACACCCTTGTATCCGGTCGGATATAGGTTTTCGCAAGTTCTTCCTTTAACTGTTTATTGCACACACCGATTGCCGATGAAATACAGGCAGCTTTAGAAAACCATTCGTTGTGCTTGATAATGGTATAAAGAGCCATTAAACCACCCATCGAACTGCCGGCAATTCCGGTACATTCACGGAATGGATAGGTTCGATATTTGGCATCAATCATAGGTTTCAATTCATAGACAACCCAATCCATCAGCTTGTCCCCGGTTCCGTTTACTTCTCCCCAATACGAGGTGCTGTAGTGATAAGGACTGAATTCTTCCAGTCGTTTATTTCCTTCGTGGTTACATTCAATTCCCACAATGATAAATTTCTTATCATAGTGATCTAAGAAATCCCGAATACCCCAGGATTTTCCATAGGTCGCATCTTCATCATTAAACAGGTTATGACCGTCAAAATAGTACATCACCGGATACTTTTCATCCGATTGATAATAATCATTCGGTAAATATACATGTATTGTTCTTTGAAGCTGATACGGTGTAATCATCACATCAAATTTTTCGATCATTTTCATGCCCCCTTTTTAAAGTACCGTTATAGTTTATCACAATTAGAAAAGAAGGTCCAAAACGGACCTTCATGTTAATATTTATAAATGCGAATCTTTCCAAAAATACCGTATTTGGTCTTTTCCTTTGTGAGCATTTGACGCAGGTTGGTATAAACCGTCAATTTGATATGATGGCTTCCTGCCTCTAATTGATACAGCTCAATAGATGGCTCATCCCGCATCCAAACGGTATGAGACTTTCCATCCAGTTCAACGTGGCACCAGTCATACATTTCTTCTATTTTAATGCGGTAATCTCCTGTTTCTTCTACGTTGAAATCTCCTTCATAAACCATCTTACCGGCATCAAAGTCGAGTCCTTCATTTCCCTTAAACGGTGCTTTTACTTCCATAATTTCACCGGTTTGGTAAGTATAATCGACAAAGTAGCGTGAATCTGCATTAGGAACCAAAGGATACAGGCTCAAAGTCATAGAATCGATTTCGCCGACTTTTTCACTGACAAGGGTATGAATATGATCCAATTCCAGTTTTTGGTATTCATCTTTGGTGACAGTTGTGATCACAACCGCTTCATCCTTTTTCATTCTAAATTTCAAGCAGAATCCGGCATCATCCCGCTTATATGGAAGTGCGTAATAATTACCTGTTGTATAATCCAGCCATACCGGATATTGATCTTCTTCCAATTCCAGCTTTAATGTCTTTTCACGGAAGCGGTGCTCCTTATCAATGGTCGGATAGATGCCATCGGGATGGAATACAGCCTTTTCCGGATTGATTTCTTTATAGTATCCGTAATCTACCATGGAATAATTGTAGAAGAAATAATACTTGCGTTTTTCATCCTCTACCACGGTACTGATGACTGTCTGCGGCTCCAGATATTGACATCTTTCCGGGATGCCATAGCGGAATACTCTTCTTAAGAGCTGATCAAAATCATTGGCACGGATACATTTGTGATACAGCTCCATGACAACAGCTTTATGATCCACATCTCCTACATAGAATTGATCATCCGATATTGAGCCATATACATAGACAGGGAATCCATCATCAGCCAGACGGGATAGAATCTTTATATCTTCATTAGATAGAACCGTTCCATCCATAATGATCATACCCTTATAAGCAGGGCCATCTACATCAAGTACTCCATCTGTTACAACGGCATCCTTGAGTAAGGAAGGAGAGACAAAGTCATAACTGTAGCCGGCCTTAATAATATCCATACCATCTTTTAATAGATGCCAGCCATCTTCCCCTTTACCATCATTGATAAAATCATGGCGACAAATAGCCAGATCGACTTTATGTGTTTTTTGAAGGATACCGTTCATGCGGGCAATAGCTGTCA
This sequence comes from Erysipelothrix rhusiopathiae, assembly GCA_902772725.1. Classification (GTDB taxonomy): domain Bacteria; phylum Bacillota_I; class Bacilli_A; order Erysipelotrichales; family Erysipelotrichaceae; genus RUG11795. The sequence goes on along the minus strand of CACYBS010000024.1, from coordinate 7,909 downwards.
ACATATTGTACTCTGATTCAATATCCAGCGTACGGTTCCAATAATTGGAAACCATCTTTCCAAACGCCTCATATCCCGGCCATGCCGTATTTGGAACAAATCCTTGATCGTTACCCGGTCCATCATAGCCTCCACGATAAGAAATTCCATGGAATACCTGCTGGTTCATGCCGCCGGCCCATCCGCGTTTGATCCACCACATCAAATCCTCGGGACTCTGGCCATAGGCATTATCAAATTCTGCAGAACATTCAAAGGAATAGATTGGCTTATGCATCACATGAACAGCGCCTGCCATCACCTTTAAACTATCAAAGGTAGGACGCTTTAATGCCTCGTTTTCCGGGCAGCTTACAGCTGATACGGAGGCATCCATCTCAAATGGCTTATTATAAGCCACTTGATAACGAAGCTTCATATTCATTTCTTTGGCCATAGCTTCAAGCGGCTTTAAATGTCCTTCTACATAACAGCTTGTCAAGACATCGTAGTAATCGCGTTTTACAGCACGGGTAAATACATCATCTTCAAAACAATATCCGGCCGGATCATTTTTCGGATATGTATCCAGAGTTGAAATAAGGGCAAGATACGGTCTTATATCATACCCCTTCTTCTCCTGAAAGATCGCTTCAAAACCTCTTGTCCATTCCATAGATACCTTATATTCCATAGAATCACAGAAAATATATTCAAGCACATCATCGTATTCTTTAATTTGCGGATAAATCACAGAAAGCCAATAATTGCGGCAGATGTCAGCACCTTTTTGACTTAGATGATCAATCACATAATAATTTCCTACTTTATGGCAGGCAGGTTGCTCATAAAACGCAAAGATTCGATAACTGTCTTCGATATCTTTAAAGTCATATTTTAGATGATCACCATCCACAAAAGGCATCAAATCCACATAGCTGTCTTTTTGAAGAATGTGATCTTCTATCTCTTTATACATAAATATCGAATTCAGTTTAGTCCCGGCTTCTTCATGAACGATTCGTCTTTCAGGAAGAGAAGCATCTTCTTTCATTTCCTTTGCGGTTTTGGTTCCCCATGTCAGTTCATATAAAGCTCCCTCATCGTTTGGATCGGTTAATGAAGGCATTGAAATCGGCCATGCCGGTCCATTGGCGATATCAACTGTCATGCCTTCCTGTCTGGCAGTTGCCAGGATAGCTTTTAAACCATCTATGAAAGCCTGGGAGCCCCATTCATAACCCGGTTGGGCTTTCTGTCCAAACGGGAGTAAAGAAACAACTTCAATACTTCCAAATCCTCTTTCTTTTAAATCCTTTACATCATATTCTAAATCTTCTTTACGTGTCATTCCTGCCGGAATCCAATATCTTGCCTTGGGGCGATATTTCATTGGCGGATTTTTAAATGTCATTTTTTAACACTCCTTTTGATTGAATTCATATTTCAAAATTTCACAATTCAGTATCCGGAAGCCGGCAAATTCTTCATTTGTCATATCGTGAAAATAGGATTGAACGACTCTGGCAACACCGCTGTGGGATACAAGTAAAATGGTCTTATATTCAGAGATTTTCTGAATTTCATCCAGTAAATTATAAATTCTCTGTGCCATCTGAAACATCGTTTCCCCATCGTTATAATGATTGATAAACTGCATTCTTGCCTCTTTAAAAACTTGTGAATGCCGGTCCGTTCCCTCAAACGAGCCAAAATTCTGTTCCAATAACCTTGGCTCTTCTCTTAGAGGGACATCGATGATCTTGGCGATGTGGATGGCCGTCTCTTTTGCTCTGGATAAGGGTGAATACCAGACTTCATCAATATGTAAATTGGATTTTTGAATGATATCAGCAGTCTGTCGAGCCTGTTTATGCCCGGTTTCTGTTAATCCAATATCTGTGATACCACAAACCTTATTTTCGACATTCCAAAACGACTCACCGTGCCGTACAAAATAAAAACATCCCATGTCTTCTTCCTTTTTGATCCTATTATGTAATTTTGAATGGTTACGCTACCTTTATTATAGTTTGCGCCACCCCATAAAAAAAGAACAGTTTTAAAAACTGCTCTAATAAGTTGACGCAACAGCTTTCGTAATAAGCCATCTGCCATTTTTTTGTATTAAATTACAATCCTGCTGAAGTCTCCAGGTATGTCTTCCGCCGCCGTAAACAGCTGCATTCACCTGCGTTTTTCCTTCCAGTGTCGCAATATGATCACTAATCATATCAACTTCAATATCATCATGATGATATTCATAGTAATTCAATGTCCCATCCATAACCGCATCGATAAATTCGGATTTATTCATACGAGCACCCGTCATATGAATTAACTCAAAGCTGTCATCTAAAACCGCTGCCAGACCATCAGGCTGCTTAGCACTCATGGTGCGATACATTTCCTTATAGGCTTCTTTAACGTCGTCCATCTACAAACACATCCTATAAATATTTACAACATCTTCCTTTGTGAGAGGACGATATCCGTTAATGACATTTCCATGTGTACAGTTAGCGGCCATTTCCTCAAACTTGGAATCATCGATGCCGCACTCAGTAAGTGTACTCTTTAAACCTAATGTTTTATAAACGTAATCCGATAAGGTATCAATCGCTTTCTGAGAACCTTCTTTGATGGTTGCGGATGGTGCTAAACCTAATACGTTAACGCCAAAGGTATTGAAATCTTCATGTACGGTTTCATCACGGTCATGCAGGTACTGCATCCATCTAGGCACCAGAATCGCAAGACCCAAACCATGGGTTAAATCATAGTAGGCAGACAATTCATGTTCCATACTGTGGCAGCTGGCTGCCTGGCGCATACCGCTGGTACAGAAGCTGTTGAGCGCCCAGGAGGCTGCCCATAATAAGTTAGCACGGGCGCTGTAATCATCCGGTTTTTCTAAGGCGATTGGAATATTGTGATATACCGTTCTTAAAAGACTTTCTACAACGCCGTTTTGAAGTTCATATTTCTCATCTTTTGTGAAGTAGTTCAAATCAAAGAAATGACACATGATATCAAAACCACCGCAGGCTGTTTGATATTTAGATACCGTAAATGTATTGGTCGGATCCAAGAAAGATACCTTTGGTCGAATCGCTTCCCCGTTATATCCGATTTTTAAATTTAAGTCCATATTGGAGATGACACAGCTTTTATCCATTTCTGAACCGGTAGACGCTGCCGTTGGCATTGCGAATACCGCTAAAGCTTCTTCAATCGGTTGTTTTCTTTCAACTAAATCCCAACAGTTATCCCCTTCATAAACAGCTGCTGCCGCAATTCCCTTTGCGCAATCGATGCAGGAGCCTCCGCCGATTCCAAGAACAACCTGAATATCTTTTTCTTTGCAGAGAGCTGCTCCTCTGTTTACGGTTGTATGGCGGGGATTGGGTTCTACACCGGATAATTCATAAACTTCGATATCATTGGATGTAAGTTCATTCATCACCTTATCGTACAAACCCATTCTTTTAATGGAACCACCACCATATACAATTAGGATACGGTTTCCGTATTTTTTAACTTCCCTCGATAAATTGGAAAGCTGATTCTTTCCGAAATATACCTTAGTGGTATTTTGAAATGTAAAATCGTTCATATAGTACCTCTATTTCACACATTTCTCGGCCCATGATGAAACCGTTGATCTTGAAGTAGGAGCAGCTGCTCCATGCACAGCTAAGCCTTTTCCAAACTCGGCTCCTTTGCAGATAGCCTTTAAATCCTTTTCTGAATGTCCTAAGCCACTTCCTTCGTGCGTCATTAACGGGAATACCTTTTTACCTGTGAAATCTAAATTTTCAATGCAGGAGAAAACCGGCATCGGATATGTTCCCCACCAACATGGTCCGCAGATAAAGATGTTGTCATACTTGGAAATATCTTCTACATATTTTTTCAATTCCGGACGGGCATGCGCTCTTAGTTCGGCCATTGCCTCTTCCGTGCATGCGGTATAGTCGGGATCGTATTCCTTTACCGTTTCAATCTCAAAGAGATCTCCGCCAACAGCATCACGAATAAACTCGGCCACAATCTCGGTATTTCCTTTTTTTAGATTTTTGATGGACCCATTTACGTAGTTCTGTCCTTTTCTTGAATAGTAGATAATTAAATTGTTCATTTTGTTTACTCTCCTTTACCTGCAGCTTCATTGATAATACGTAATGCGTTTAATGTACGCGGATATCCCATAAACGGAATACATTGAGAAATAATCTTAATCAAATATGCCTTATCGTTACCAAGACGCATATTCGCGGCTGCATGTCCTAACAGCTGCGGTTCACAGCCACCCTGTGCATATAAGAAGCAGAAAGTGATCATTTCACGATGTGCTAAGTCTAAACCGGTTCTTGTGTAATAATCACCGAAACAGTTATCAGCCAGCCAATAATTAATATGACGGCTTTCTTCCGGTCCGGATTTCCAGAAATCCTGCATAGAATCACCAAAAATATCAACCTGAGCTTTTGTTCCCATTTCACGTCGGTTTTCGATAGTAGTGGTAGCCTGGCCTTCCAATGGTAATTCAATACCGCAGCTTTCCAAAATTTCATTGACTGCCTTTAAGAACGGAAATACGCGTCCGATTCCTAAGTAAGCTGTTGCCTGATAAACGATTTCCTTAATCTCTACCGGATTCAGTGCTCCAAAGTTCAACGATGCATTAACCATACCTCGAAATTCATCCACGCTTTGCGATCCTAACAGCACCGCTAAGATGGCCATAAAACGGTCATGATCAGATAGATCATCGTGATTTACAACCTCATCAAATGCGAAATTATCAAATCGTTCAATAAACTCCGGATCGGTTCGTAAGAAATCGGATACATATCCGGGAAACATCTTTTCATGGTATTTTTGCGCTTTATCTGTCATTTTCATATTGTTGTCCTCCATTTGTTAAGAAAATTGTATAGAAATCATGATTGTTGCTCAATTTCAATTCTAAGGACAAACCATAAGAAAAACTGATGAAGCATATCTCCATCAGTTCATCAGTTTCATAATTAAATCCGCAAATTCTTCAATATAGTAATTGGCATGGACCTTCTCCCAGAAAATGCAGTAATTCTGGGTTAGCCGTACGCCATTGCGATATAAAGGAATTCGAGTCAATCCTTCCCTGCAGGGCTTAAGTGTTCCTGCTTCTTCCATCGGCATAAAGCCGCGGTTTCCGGCTGCCATTAAATGCCCTTCTTCCATACTTCGCACCCATAGAAGATGGTCCGGATAATTCAAAGTATTCACAAAATAATCGCGTTCTTTTTCCTGTTCTTCCGTTGAACATACCACAATACACGGATATCCCCGCAAGTCTTCCATATCTACCTTTTCAAGGCGGGCAATCGGATGATTTGTAGAGATTTCGATAGATACCGGAGCCCTGGAAAAAATAATATTTTCATAGTCATCATCGAATTTACGGCGCTGGTCGCTGATCAACATATCAACCCTGCCATCTCTCAACATATGATAAAGCTGTTCATGGTCAGCAAAGGTTATGGATACATCCACTTCAAGATATGTTTTAGAGAACTGTATCAAAGCCTGATGCAGCTCGGTACAGTCATATCTTCGCAAGACACCGATTCTTAATTGTGACTCATCATCTTCTCCGCGGCGAATCGTTTCCCGTTTCAATCTTTCGACATCATCCAATATCGCTTTACAATGCCGATATAGGTATTCTCCTGCCGGTGAAACGGTAAATTTCTTACCACGACGCACCAGCAGCTGTACCCCTAATTCATCTTCTAAGAGTTTCATCTGCTGCGATATCGCAGATTGGGATATGTAGTTGATCTCAGCAGCTTCGGTAAAGCTGCTGGATTCAATCACATCCATAAAATATTTCAATTGTCTAAGTTCCATATTATCCCTTTAATCGTAATTTCGCTTGCCCAGACCTTCATTAGCAATCATCCGCTTAATAGTCATGATTACAGGTATGATCATAATAATTACACCTAATAAGGCAACCGATCTTGCTCCAAAATTATCAATCAAAATACCGCTGTATAATAAAGCCATCATGCCGGAGAAGCTCGAATACATCGCATCACCCAAACTGTGTGCTCTGTTTTTCAATGCGTAAGGTACACTGTATTCGGTAATCTCTCTTTGTGTCGGCAGCATAATTCCATAGGAAACATTATTTAAAACCGTACCGGCAATAATCATATACGGAGTTACCGCAAATAAATTCATAAGATGGGTTCCTAACACAAAAGCAGGAATTAAGAATAATCTTAGATTTACAGGAATCCGCTTTAGTAAACCGGAGCCAAAGATAAATAAAGCCTGCACCATAACACCGATAAAGGAATCAAGACCTAACATCGATACATCGCCTCCAACGCTCTGCAGGAAGACAATTTTCAAGTTATTGACAGGTGAAATCGATAAGCCTACCAAAAATAAGATAATCAACACAAACATATACGGCTTGATCTTAAACAAATCTTTTAAGGAACCGCTGTCTGTCACAGCCTCCATGGTCATAACCACTTCGAAGCGTTTCTCCCGCATCCACAAGCCTAAAAGAACAACCAGTACGGAAAAAAGGATAATAGCGATTGGCTGGACGATATAGCCAAGCGAGTTAATCAGATTCCCTAATATTAACATCGTAACCGCAAAACCAACCGAACCCATCGCTCTTGCCTTGCCGTAAGTTTCACCGCTCTGGTTAAAGTTTCGAAGCATCCAGGAATCCAGATTGGAACCTAATGGAATCAACAAGAAACCTAGCAGAGGATAAAGACAGGCGGATACCCAGATATTCCGGCTTGCCATAAAGAAAATAATCAAAGCCAAAACACCGGCTGCCGCAAATTCCGGGATAAATACTTTTTTGTTGGATTTGAGCTTATCGCATAAGCCGCCCCAGAAAAAGGCACCGAGAAAAGCACAGAACATGTAGATCGCAAGGACAATACTTAAGATTGAATTACTTAAACCACATGCCAGCATATATGTCGTTAAAAAACCAACCGATGATGCGAAAAATGCCCAATATAATGCATCCAATAGTGCAAAGGCCCCAAATTCTTTTTTACTGACTTCCATGTACTCTCCTTTATTGTTTTTCTAAAAACTTTTTCAATGCATCCAAATTGGATAAAGCAGATTTTGTCCCTTCATCATAAGCAGCCTGGAGTTTATCCGGATTTCTTTCCATAGCGGAAACATCCAGCGGCTTAGATGGATAGAATAAAAAGGCATTGCCTTTACTCTCCTGTTTGAAACAATAATCTGTCGTTTGATTGTAGATAATGTGTCGGTTTTCAATCGCTTTAATAAAATCCGGATAATCCTTGTACATAGCACGAATAAGCGGTAATAAATTATTTTTCTTTTTGACATAGCCTTTCGGCTGCGTCAACACAACAACATTCTTTTTGTATCCCATATGCTCCATAAAATGGATAGGGATAGAATCTCCTACGCCGCCATCTAACAGCTTCTGTCCATTTATGTCTACAATCTGAGAGACAATCGGCATTGAAGAGGATGCGATAAACCATTCCATATCGATATCTGAATAGATGGTTGATTTACGATATGCAGCTTTTCCAGTTTCTAAGTCTGTTGCGACTATATAAAACGGCATGGGATTGGCATTATAGGTTTCATAATCAAAAGGATATAAGACTTCAGGAAGATCATATCGAACAAATTCCCGGTCAAATACATTTCCTGTCTTAAAAAAAGAACGGTAGCTTCCATAGCGGACATCTTTACAATTTTCCAGATTGTATTTCAATACTCTACCGATCTGCTTGGACTTATAGTTACACCCAAAAGTAGCTCCGGCAGAAACTCCGATACCCGCATCAAATTCAATTCCGTTTTCTAATAATACATCCATGACACCGGCTGTAAATAAACCGCGCATGGCCCC
>CACYBS010000023.1 GCA_902772725.1 Erysipelothrix rhusiopathiae | reverse complement strand
CAATGTATGACCTATGGATATGCATCGGTATTTTTATTGGATAAGGGATTGAACAACTCCATTATCGGTATTATGTTAGCGTCGGCGAGCATCATATCGGTATTCGGGCAGTCAATTTTGGCATCTTACTTAGACCGTTCGAACAAAGTTAACGAAAAGGGTCTGTTAAAGATCATTTCATTAATTTTGATTGTGTTTTCCGCAATCGTTGCGATTCTTGGAAATGTACCGTTTATTTTGATTATTGCGGTGGTACTGTTGAATGCATCGCTATTTATCATGCTGCCGTTTATTAATTCGCTGACATTTATTTTTGAAAAGCGGGGAATTTTCTTAAATTACGGTATTGCCAGAGGAGTCGGTTCTGCCGGCTATGCACTGATGAGCTTGTTTCTGGGTTATTTTTTGAACCTGTATTCTCCAAGTTTACTGCCGTATTTCTATACGGTCATGGCAGTTATCATGTTTGCGGTAATCAATATGTTCAAAGTCCCGAAGGAATCTTCGGATATGAATGCGATCATTACCGATGATGCAGCCAAAGAGCAGTTATCCATTGGTCAGTTTTTAAAGAAGTACAATACTTTGATTCCGATTTTCTTAGGAACAATATTGATGTTGATGGATTCAAGCATTATCGCCAGCTTTATGATTCATATTGTAGAAAGCGTGGGAGGAACAACTGCCAACCAGGGAACTATGATGTTTATCCAGGCTATGGCAGAGCTTCCGACGATGTTTGCGTTTACCTGGTTAGTTAAAAAGCTTACCAATCATCGTTTGATGCAGATCTCTGTTATTGCCTTCAGTATCAAGAATGTTCTTACAGCACTTGCCGTCAATATCCCGATGTTGTATGGAATTGCGCTTTTACAGGCATTTGGTTATGCGTTATTTACACCGGCTTCGGTTTACTTTATTGCCCATGCGATTGATGAGAAGGATCTAAACAAAGGCCAGGCGCTTATGACAGCATCGATGATGATGTCCAGTGTCTTTGCCACACTGGTCGGTGGTGTTTTATTTGATTTATTCCCGGTACGTATCGTATTAGTTGTAGGAGCGATTTTATCCGTATTGGGTACTTTAATTATTTTGAACGGATTAAAAGCGTTTGATTCGAAAATGTAAATTATTAACATTCATGTTTTTTTGGTGTACAATATAAAAAGAATTAGGAGGTTATTATGCCGAAGGTTATTACAATTGCTCGTGAATATGGCTCAGGAGGCCGTTTAATTGCGAAGATGGTTTCTGAAAAACTAGGTATTAAATTTTATGACAACCAGATTATCGATATGGTCGCTGAAGATTTAGGTTTTGACATTCGTGCTGTCCGTAAGGCAATGCAGGAAAGAAGCTCAGGCTTTATCTACAGCATGGTCGGCGGTACTATGGGTGGCTCAATGCAGATGCCTTTGACAGACCGCGTTTTCAATACTCAGTCCCGCGTAATCCGCCATCTGGCTGCTCAGGAAGACTGCATTATCGTTAATGGATGTGCTGACTACATCTTAGAAGATTACGATAATGTATTAAAAGTATTTATCCACGCTCCGTTAGAATCACGTATGCGTCGTGTTTCTGAAGATTATCATGAAGCGGAAGGTGAAGATCTGAAAAAAGCTGTTTTGCACAAGGATAAAGGACGTCAAAGTTACTACAACTACTACACTGCGAATAAATGGGGTAATTTGAAAAACTTTGATTTAACAATCAACAGTGACTACGGATTGGAAGAAGTAGCCGATATTCTTGTAGAATTCTATAAAAAATTAAAATAGATAATTAAAAAGTCCGGCAATACCGGACTTTTTTAGTGCATGGACACAAATCGATGTTTTATGGATCGTACTACGATGGGGTAGGCTGTATATGCGATCATGATTCCCGATATCATCTGAATGATGTTACCCGGTATACCGGCTATGGCAATCAACACACTTCCTTTTAAATACCATTTAAATAAAAAGTATCCAAACACCATCCACATACCGGCCACAATAGAGGATTGAAGCTGAATGGAAGGACCGTATTTTTGAACACATTTAGAAACAATCAAAGCTTCTAAGCCTTTAATGATAAATGTTGCCATAAAATAGTAGGCATATCCTCCTGCAAGATCTGCCAGTGCAGATCCTAAAGCACCGGCTAAAAAGGCGGGAACAGGTGGTAGAATCATCGCAAATAAAAGAACAAATCCATCACCTAAATTAAAGTATCCATCGATGGCATTTGGTATTTTAATAAACATAGTGGATACAAAGATGATTGCGATCGCGAGACTTGTTAATACTATGGTTTGAATTGAATTTCTTTGACTCATAACAATTCCTTCTTTCTTTTGAGATGATAATACTTGTTTTTTGTATACTAAAAAATATACAATTATGACAAATAATTAGGGGACAGTTATGAAGAAATATGAAATTCTATATCAGAAATATAGGGATGATATTCTAAATGGATACTTAGTAAAAGGTGATCGATTACCAAGTATCCGCCAGGCCTGTACCTTGTACAAGGTTTCCCAGACCACTGCAGAGCATGCCTATAATAAGCTGCAGGATGATGGTTTTATTGTATCGGCACCCAAAGTTGGATATATCGTAGATTGTACACATCAGCAGATTGTTTTGCGAAAACAGATTGAAGAAGTAAAGGATGTCAATGTACCGAAAAGTTATCAATATGATTTTCGAACTACGGCGGTATTCAAGGATGAAAATGAAATGAATTTAATACGCCGCTATTCCCGCTATGTCTTTGACAGGATTGATGTATTATCGAGCTATGGAGATCCCCAGGGTGAAATAGAATTAAGAGAAGCGCTATCCAAATATGCTTATCGAAACCGTGGGGTCTTATCGACACCGGATCAAATCGTCATCGGGGCATCCTTTCAATCTCTGCTGTATTTACTTTGCGGTATGCTCGATAAAACACAGACAATAGGCGTACCAAACGATTGTTCAAATCATACCCTTCAGGTATTTAAGGCATATGGTTTTTTCATTGTTTATTTAGACCCGGATCATCTTTTGGAAGATTTAAAGAAAACAGACTGTCAAATTCTTTATATCAACAGTGCATGTTTCGGAAGTTTGAAAAGACCGATTTCGGCAAATGATCGTTATGCGCTTTTATCCTATACCGCCTCTAAAGATATTTTATTGATTGAAGATGATTATAACGGAGAACTTACCTATGCATCCAAGAATCGCAATGCGATTCAAGCGTATGCACAAAAAGACCATGTCGTCTATTGCGGATCTTTTTCCAGACTTTTGGTTCCTTCCATGCGTTTGAGCTATATGGTTTTGCCTGCGTATTTAAACAGTCGATTTCAAAAGGAGAAGGCCAATATCAGTCCTACAGCTTCTAAGTTAGAACAATTGACTTTCTCTGCATATATTGTGGACGGATATCTGGATAAACATCTTCGCCGACTAAAAAAAGAGTATCGTATTCGTTATAAAGAATTTGAAAAAATTATTCAGAAATATTTTATCGATTACTATTTAAATGAAGCATATATGAGTTATGTGATTTTATTGCCGGGAGTCAATTTAGATAAACTCCGGACACTTTGTGAAGCCCATTCAATCGGAATAACCTTAAGAAATGAATCGATTGAAATTTCTTTTGCGGCCATTGATAAAGAGTTGATGTCCAAAGGCATAAGTCTTCTTGCGAAATTGATAAAAGAATGTTAATATATTTTACAGTTTTACAGTGAAGAAGATAAGTAGCCTGCAAATAGGGAATGTAGAGATAAGGCGGTTGGTGCAAGCCTTACAAAATTTGTTGGTGAAGCTGCTTTGGAGTATAAACCGTATGTCGGCGATAACGATGGAATTAAGGGCATCTTAACATGTTAAGATGAACTAGGATGGTACCGCGTATTTATACGTTCCTAGAT
>CACYBS010000022.1 GCA_902772725.1 Erysipelothrix rhusiopathiae | reverse complement strand
AGATTCAAACACATTGCCTCACGGCCTCCTGTCATATTAATCTCTTTAAATTCAGCTTGGATTTCAACGATATCTTCTCCTTTTATCAAATCCAGGCGCAGGAAGTATCTTACACCGTGAACATCCTGCATAAGATTCTTTATGATGCTATAAATGTATTTGTATCCACGCTTTGTTACACCGTTTTTAACTTCAATAAGGCCTTCATCTTCTGCTAAATGCTCATGTATCCAAGAGATAAGTCCAGAAGGATCATCAGAATTCATGACTTCATTAGCTACAGATTTAGCTATCATGACAGTATTAGCAGATGTGCTAACTACTTTTCCGTAACCGGCAAACTCATTTGTGAGACTAAGAGTAAGACCTTTAAGAGGGTTTTTATGTTTCAATTTTTCATATCCGTCAGGCAAAAGGATTCTTATATCAGACCCTTTTAACTGAACTATCGTATGCTGTTCACTTTTCTTCTTTTCTCTGTTAGCCTTTATTTCCTCGGCTTTTGAAGCAACATTCTCTTTTAGCTTGTTTGCTGTTTCCTTTGCGGCGGCACCTGTTTCCTGGAGTTTTTCCTTTACGCTTGTAAGGTCAACCTCTTTCACAGCCTTTTTCGCATTGTCTAAAGTCCCCTGTAACTTATCCTTTAGTCCCTTAAATTCAATTTTCGCCATTTCGTTATTCTCCTTATTTATAACTGTAGAGCAATATCAGATTCCATTAGTTCATCGAATTCTTTTTGATTCGTGAATTGTGGTTTTTTTCCAAGTACTCTCTGAATGATAACATTACCTTTAATTGTTAAATCAGAATCACCTGTTGCCAACCCTTCTTTCATATAATCAAATCCTTCAATGAAAGCCTCTATATCTTCAGCAAGATAATTGGACAGTTTTTCATTTAACTGAGCCTTAAACTGCTGTAACTGCTGATACATGATCCTTGACTTGGTATCCATGAGAAGCATTCTTTCATGCAGCAACTGTGCTTCTTTCTTCTCATTGGAGAATTCTTTTATGATAGCTAATGCCGCTCTTCCAGCTCCAATATAATTGTATCTGGCAACAAATCTACCCGAGAAGATAACCCAATCGCCACCTGATTCTATTGCTGCTCTAAGTGCAGCGTCTCCAGTGTCAATCACGTTGAATGTCATGGCTGCGATCATCATCATTCTGTCTACTGACCTGTTAGCAAATGGGATTATTCTTCTCCAGTGAACGCCTTTGAAGCCTCCGTTTTCCAACAGTTCTTTTTCAAGTTGGAGAACCATGAAGCCTGCACGCACACAGATTTCATTAAATATTACAGGAACAGCCTGCAGTTTAACCTGTTCTGCGTAAGCCAATTCATGTCGCATATCTAATTTATTATTGACATATAGTTCGTTTACTATTTCTGGAAGATCTGTATCTTTCAAAACAGGTAATGAAGATATCTCATGAAGGAGTGAGAGGAACACACCAGGAATTCCCATTCCACCACCGGCAGTATTCTTAGAACCGCCCATATCACTTACTAAGTGGCCAAACCAATTGTCAGCGCATTTGATTACTTCAATAATCTCTGGAGTAGAAGCAATCGTATGAGCAAGTCTGTGAATTGCTTTAGGCATTTCTTTTCCGGTTTCTGCTTCATATTTGTTCTCTGCAATAGCTACCAGCCAATTCAAAAAGCCGGTAATTATTGCAGGAGCAGCGAGTTTGATAAGATCTTCTTTTGTCGTTTCAACAAAAAGGAAATGCCATTCACCATCTTTGTTTACAAAAGTCCCAACTCTTAAGAACTGCACTATCAATGATGACATTAGTCCAACAGGGGTTGGGTGATGAGCTAAATCAGCCAGGTGGTGATTTTTCGGTGTTACACCTATTCCCGCACCCTTCCAAATATTGTCCTGAGGAACTTTAAATGCCTGTTCCAAATCACTAATACAATCCTTTAATCGATCTCCTCCAAGCCCTCTTGTCTGAGCATATTCCTGGATAAATTCATTCACCTGTCTATGAGAAAAACCAATATCATTATCAAAAACAGACGTGTCTGCAAAGAACTGAGAATCTAACCATCCGGTAAGAATGCCACATGTCACTGAATAAGCATACTGAATTCCATCAGCGTGGTTTGTATACCTTTCGATTTCAGTGTTCAGTTCGCCCAATCTCTTGTTGATATAGTTTTCCATATCCATTGGGACTCTGAATTCCTTTTCAGTGCTTAGTGACACAGATGCGTCTATAACATCTTCCTCTATGATGTCGTCTTTTACAACATATGTACCGTCTAATATTTCTCTGAACTGTTCTGACTGAGCGAAGTCATAGCATTCGTATGCTCTTGTAGCCATAACAGGATGAGAATCCCATTGGGTCATCATGAGCTCCATCATTTTATTAGCATTGGATTCATTTACATATTCCTTTAGGTCCAGTGCCTGCTTTATAAATGCTTCTCTGTTGATGTTTTCGTCATCATAGCCATGGATTTTTAACAAAACGTCGATGGTAGTATTTGGATCTCCATCGCATAAAACAGCGGCCCTGTCTGCTGATAATTCACTGCATCTGTACCAAAACAGTAAAGCTCTTACCAAGGCCGGTGTAATATATTTGTTTACTGCAGGAATCATTGACAATGGGCTGTTTTCAATTCCATCGAGAAAACTCCGTGCCAGATCATGATAAACGCAGTGCCTACATGCAATATGCCCGCATTCATGTGCAATGACACTCTTGATTTGTTCAAGTGAGGATTGTTTTACTAATTCGGAAGTCAGATAAATAACAGGATGTTCAACACCAACGGTAGCTGCATTGAGATCCTTCTTATTTTTGGACTGAACAATATATAGTTCCGGAATAGTGATATCAAGCCTTCCACAAATAGGCGGTAAGAGATTATAAACATCAGGATATTGGTCTTCTCCCAGTCTAAGAGCGGTTGACAAAAGCTCCAACTTTGCTGCCCTTTCACTGGTGTTAGCAATATAAGCCTGTTTCAGTTTGACAAGTTTAGGGAACTTGTTAAGTGCATCGAAGGCCATCTTGTCCAGATCGTGCATATAGTATTCTGCTGCATACTTTATCATATTATTAACCCCTCTTCTCTGTTTCCGGGACGAATTCCATTATGTCATCGAGTTTGCAATCTAAAGATGTACATAGTTTTTCCAAAACAGTTACTTTGACATCCTCGTTTTTCCCTAATTTTGCCATCGCATTTGTAGTGATCCCGGCAAGTTTCGTCAATTCTGTTTTGTTGAGTTCTTTGTCAATCATCATTTTCCATAGTTTTTTGTAACTAACAGCCATAGAAAACCTCCATTATTGTGTGCTCAAATATCTATTTTTAGTATAAAACAGTAATGCATAAATATTCAAGAAAATCTTGAATTATTCAAGATAACATCTATGTGCTTAGGGCCATTTTTCCCGGATATGTTTGCCACCAATCCGGACAACCTTTACCGGAATAGTAACACAATGACCATCTGCAGTACCGGTCAAATAGTCCAAAATCATGTAAAAAACATGTCCACTATGGTGGTAATTCTGAGTTTTTGGACGAGTATTTCATGGCATACCTTGATTTACCAGGCAAAAACGTGTTCTTTATTTATGAAAATCGGTATTTATGATGCTATTTAATGTAACCAAATTAAAAAAACGAAGTTAAACGTACATGAATTAACCTCGTTTTAAGCATTATAATACTTAGATTTCTTTAAGTTTTTGTTCGAAAGAAATCACTTCTTCTAATGATTTATCAAGAGCATCAAAAACAGATTCTTTAGATATTTCGTTATCTATAGGATGATATTTTGTTTTATATGTTAATTTCCATTCCCAACCATCTTTATAGGTTTCACCGCAAACATTCATAATTCGTTCCATCCTTTTTTGATGATCAGTTGGAGCTTCTTTTGAACTAAAGGCTAATTGAATAAACAATTTATCAGTGTAATAATTGTGTATTTCATAGTAATAGTTGTTTGGTGAGTTCCATCCACTCTTTACTCCAGCAACATCAGGTAAGAGTAATGACATGAATTCTGTTTTCCCTCTTATATAGGATTTATTACAGTGGAGACGATCTACCTTGAAATACTCTGTATGTGTCGCCCACTCTAAAGCATATTCGGCAATTTCTAGTAACTTCTTGTCTTTGTCAGATTGGTTTATTGAATAGAATTCGTAAAGATAAGGTAGCATAGCTTCACAAATTCTGTCGCTCCACTTCGCATGGAATTCTGCCATTGTCGCCCAATTTTCTCTATTACCTACACTTACATTCTTAAGAGAATATGACATCCACGACGCTTTCTTACTATCCGCTCTGTCCCAATCCAATGAAACGCCTAATACACTCTCTATTTCGTTCTTATGGGAAAACAGCATATCATAAGCTTCTTTGTTTTTTTCCTTATTACTTTTGCCTAAATAGAAGTCAACCCTAGCTTCGTCATAATTAGCGACACATCCCACTGAGAACCCACTTATGCCAAAAGATCCCCAAGTTGTATTATATGTTGTAGGATTGCAATTAATAAAGGAATCTCTATATAACCTATTATTAGTCTCAATAATCTTAGGTAATGCATATTCCCAATATTCTTTTCTCAACTGATAACGCTCAGCCTCAGACAAATCCTTATCTTCATCCGTTTCGTCTTTCAAGAAGAACAATAGACTGTTTTCAGAGATACCGTATAAAGCAAATAGTTTAGTTAATCTACTAATCTTTGTAGAATTATTGCCATGCTTTTCCAAGAAAAGACCAGGCTCAATCTCTACAGGATCTCTCAAAGAACTTGCTGTATTACTTACGAAAATACACTCTGGATCTTCCGCTAACTTTGTCAATATTGATTTATCGTTGTTATGAAGCATTCTAACAACTCTTTCATACATATCAATCCACGATTCAACCGGTTGTTCATTTCCCAAATAACTGAATTTTGCAATTTGACGTCCGGTGAAGTCAAACTCATCATCAAGACCAACCACATCCATTTCCTTAACTGGTGCAACGTAGTCTGTATTTGGATACTGCCAGATTCTTATTGCTTCTTTAGCTAATTCATTGTTTCTGTCTTTTAGTTCATTTAATCCCCACTCTTCTTTTTGGGCAATTCTTTGATTCATTTTTAATCCACTTTGTAAGAAACCATTCTCCATTGTTTTCTTGTTATGGAATGTTTCATTACTATACTTACTGTTATAAGCAGTTAAAGTCAGGTTTGCCAATCTGTGCAACCATGTTTCATGAATCTCAGCATAATCCTTGCCGAGCGACTTTATCCAACTATCTGTCAAATGCTGAGGCATAATATGCTCTATTGAATACGTTCCATCTTCGATATGCTTATAGATATCTTTGTCTTCTTTTGTCCCATTATTTTCAAAACGTTCAAAGATATATGCCTTATTCTTAGCTTGCATATTGTAGATATTCTTTGTTTGTAAGTTCTCTATAAAGTCTTTGTCATCCGGACATCTTCCGCTTTCCTTCTTGTTGCTAAGAACATATTTATATTTCTTAGCATAATCATTGATAGTTCCATCAAGTCGAATGATATCCTTATTCATTGTCAAAAAGATCTTATTAAGAGCATTGGTTGGTAAACCACAAATAAGTCTTCTAAATATATAACTTTCGGTATCAATAAATATGTTTTCAACGTCTTCAATTGTCAGTTGATTCTTTTCTTTTAGATTCAGAACCTCTAACAAGAAGGGTCTAACAACTGATGTTTCAAGTTTATTAAGTCGAGTAATACAGCCGGATATTGTTTTGTTTCCCGGCATACCAGTTAATAATGTTTTATAGTGCTTAGAGTATTCCAACAAATCGGGTAAAATGATCTCACTTTCTAATTCCTTTTCCTCTGCATACTCTTTAAATGCTGGGTATATTTTGTTCAATGATGGAATAGTATTCGTCTTTATACTCAGATAATCTCTACAAAACAGGTCTAGGTTTTCACCAGTATTTTTTTCAACCTTGTTCCAATAGTCTTTGTACAATGTTGTCTGCTGAACTGGTTTCTTATTCATCAACACGTAGTTTCTTATCTTATCTGCTTCGTCTAAGTCTTTACCGGTTGAGTTTAGGCTTTCAAAAATCAATTGTGCATTGTCCTCTGCATTAAGTTTTAGATTAATGATAATTAACTTTCCAATTGCATCTAGCAACTCATCAGCCGTTAATTCCTTAAGTAAAATACGATTATAGAAATAATTGTAATTGATGGTTAAGTTTGAATTAGTAATAAACTCATCACTATTACCAAATAACCTATGATACGCCTCTCTATCATCAGCAACTGGCTCGATTTTATATTTTCTATCCGAAGAATCATATGAATCGATAAGATACTCGTTCATAATTTTTTCTTGGATATTATTCGTGGCCGAGACTACTTTTCCTTCTACCAATAAATGGTAAAGAGCTAAAAGAAGAACAGAAACTGTAGTTAATCTTTGTTGCCCGTCAATAATGACTCTTTCTTCCTTGTATCCGTCAGGATTATACTCAGAAACAACACTACCAAAGAAATGATTTGGTCTCCCCTTCTTAATGACTTTTACAAGATCATCATAAAGCTGTTTACAGTTATCCTGTCGCCAATCATATTTTCTTTGATATACGGGAATAGCAAATCGTTTATCTGCTCCCGACATAAATCCTAATAGTTTTTCTGCGTTTCCATTCATAATCTATTGCTCCTTAAAACTTTACCCCTAGTCAAATACTGGTGCTCTATTCCGCTCTCATCTTTCCAGCTTCTTTGAACAATGCATCTGCTAATACAGCCATGATAGAATCATATTTTTCTTTATTTTCAAACAGCGTCTTATATGTATCCTTCGATTCTGAATAGCTAGACATTGCTGCAGCATTAAACGCCTTAGGGAAGACACTCTCTGAGAAGATCTTATAGTCTGAATTCTTTGCACTTTGAATAAGCTTCTTATCATTCAACAGTTTATTCTGTAGTGCTGTAATAAGAACTTTATCACCTTCTGTAAACTCGCCTTTGTAGCGTTCATTGATTCTTTCAATAATCTCATCTAAAGGAGTCTTCGGGTCTGTGCCATTACCGTTCTTTTCTTCAGCATCAACATAGACACCTTTAACATCTTCAAGTTCGATGTCTCCTTCAAATGTCTTATATAATTTGTAGTATTCCAGTTTTAATTTACCCTCGAGATCAACATTTTCAACTGGATCTTTTGGTAATAACTTCAACAGGTATGAGCAGAATGCCACTTCTTTGTGAAGTTCTTTGTCGAACATTCTTAATACCTGAGAAATGTAACCATACCACCTAACTAAGGAACGAATCTTCCTTCTGAAAAGGTATCTATCGTTCTGAACTTTAGTGTTGTATCTGTCACATACTGGTTTCAGGATAGATGTCATTCTTCCTAAGGCTTTATCATCCTGTTTACCCCGCTTGAAGTATTCTTTTGAGAAAGCATCAATATCTGCTTGATTATAAATACCAAACTCTTTGATTTCATTCTGTAAAGAATAGAGCTTATCAACATTAACTTCGTTTTCTAAGTAGATTTCCTGATAGAAAGGCTGGAATGCATTATATATATCTTCTTTAGTATTAATGAAGTCCAGAATGAAAGTATCGTCCTTACCAGGATAGACCCTGTTAAGTCTTGATAATGTCTGAACAGCTTTAACACCCCTTAGCTTCTTATCAACAATCATAGTATGCAGTAACGGTTCATCAAAACCGGTCTGATATTTCTCAGCAACTACAAGAATATTGAAGTTATCATGGAATTCTTGTTTTGTCTGGCTTTCACTGATTGTTGACCCGTCCTTACGATGATTAATATTAGATTCCGTATACTCCATACCAGCATCTTCAACTGTT
>CACYBS010000021.1 GCA_902772725.1 Erysipelothrix rhusiopathiae | reverse complement strand
GTTGCACGCTTTAAAGAATTCTATCAGGCTGAATTAGGTCAGTCTTTCCCGACAGATCCTGTTGAACAGATGATGGAAGCAATCGAAGCCGTATTTAAATCATGGAATAATGAACGTGCAATCTACTATCGTCGAATCAACGATATCCCGAGTTCATGGGGTACTGCAGTAAACGTACAGATGATGGTATTCGGTAACATGGGTGATGACTGTGGTACAGGTGTTGCCTTCACACGTAACCCGGCTACCGGTGAAAACAAATTATTTGGTGAATTCTTAATGAACGCACAGGGCGAAGACGTTGTTGCCGGTGTTCGTACTCCAAAGAAGATTGACCAGTTAAAAGAAGTATCAGAAACTGCTTACGAACAGTTTGTTGATATCTGTGGAAAATTAGAGAAACATTATAAGAACATGCAGGATATGGAATTTACTATCGAAGGTGGTAAATTATTCATGCTGCAGACTCGTAACGGTAAGCGTACTGCACAGGCTGCTTTACGTATTGCCTGCGAAATGGTAGATGAAGGCTTGATCAACTCTGATGAAGCATTGATGATGGTTGAACCTCAGCAGTTAGATTCTTTATTACATCCGATGTTTGAAGCAGAAGCATTAAAGAACGCTACTGTTATCACAACTGGTTTGGCAGCTTCTCCGGGTGCCGGATCTGGACAGATCGTATTTACCGCAAATGAAGCTAAAGAAGAAGTTGAACAGGGCAAGAAAGTTGTATTAGTTCGTTTAGAAACTTCTCCTGAAGACATCGAAGGTATGGCAGTTTCTGAAGCTATCTTAACTGTACGTGGTGGTATGACCAGCCATGCAGCCGTTGTAGCTCGTGGTATGGGTGCATGCTGTGTATCCGGTGCAGGCGATATCGAAATGCATGCTGACGAAGGCTACTTCGTAGTTGGCGGTAAGACTTATAAGCGCGGAGACTGGATCTCTGTTGATGGAAGCACCGGTAATGTATACGGTGAAAAGATTCCGACAGTTCCTGCTGAAATTTCCGGAAACTTTGAGCGTTTCATGGAATGGGCTGATGAGCGTCGTGTATTACAGATCCGTACAAACGCAGATACTCCGAAGGATGCAGCACAGGCTGTTCGTTTCGGTGCCGAAGGTATCGGTTTAGTACGTACTGAGCATATGTTCTTTGAAGGCGACAAGATCAAGGCTATCCGTGAAATGATCGTTGCATCTACTGATGAACAGATGGAAGAAGCTCTTAACAAGTTAGAGCCAATGCAGCAGGCTGACTTCGAAGGTATCTACGAAGCTATGGAAGGACGTCCTGTGACTATCCGTTTCTTAGATCCACCTCTACATGAATTCGTTCCGCAGGATCCGGATGATATCGCAGATCTTGCCAAGGAAATGAATATCTCTGTTGAAGAGTTACAGAATATTATCGATGGATTACACGAAGTTAACCCTATGATGGGTCATCGTGGATCTCGTCTGGATATTTCTTATCCTGGTATCGGACGCATGCAGACAGCTGCTGTTATTAAGGCTGCCATCAATGTCAACAAGCGTCATCCTGAATGGAATGTAGTTCCGGAAATTATGTTACCGTTAATTGGTGACTTAAAAGAATTGAAATACGTTAAGAAGATCGTTGTTGAAACTGCTAATAAGGTTATTGCAGAAGCCGGCGTTGAACTTGCATACCATGTAGGTACAATGATCGAAGTACCACGTGCTGCATTATTAGCTGATGAGTTAGCAGAAGATGCTGAATTCTTCTCCTTCGGAACAAATGACTTAACTCAGTTAACATTCGGCTTCTCACGTGATGATGCAGGTAAATTCTTACCTGAATACTACGATGCTAAGGTTTATGAAAATGACCCATTTGCACGTCTTGACCAGCATGGTGTCGGCAAATTAATCAAACTTGCTGCTGAATTAGGCCGTAAGACCCGCCCTGACATCAAGTTAGGTATCTGTGGTGAGCATGGTGGAGATCCATCTTCTATCGACTTCTGTCATCGTGTTGGATTGAACTATGTATCTTGTTCTCCATACCGTGTACCAATTGCACGCTTAGCTGCTGCTCAGGCTGCAATCGTAAACGAATAATTGATTTTAAACTGCCTTCGGGCAGTTTTTTTTATGGTTTGAGCCATAGTGCATAACGTGATAAAATAGGAGACGGTGATTCATCGTGAAAATTCAAAAGACAAATGTAGCTCGAATCTTAGATGCGAGAAACATCGAATATACATTTCATACTTACGAGCATAAAGACAAGGATCCGGTCGATGGTGTCCATGTTGCCAATATGCTGGGGTTACCTGTTGAGCAGGTTTTTAAAACATTAGTTACCATTGCCAATACGAAAGAGTATCTTGTTTTTATGCTGCCGGTGGATAAGGAGCTTTCTTTAAAGAAGGCAGCTGTTGCAGCCGGGGTAAAAAGTTTGGAGATGATCCATGTAAAGGACATCAATAAAGTAACCGGCTATATCCGCGGTGGCTGTTCTCCGATCGGAATGAAAAAAGAGTTTCGCACATTTATCGATGAAACCTGTATATTACAGGAAACAATCTATTTCAGTGCCGGTAAGATCGGCAGCCAGATCGAGATGAATCCCGAAGTTTTCATGGAGGCGTTTCAGGTAACGCCTTATGATTTAACCAAGTAGGAAGGAATTTTATTTTATGTGGACAAATAAGAGTGTTTTTTATCAGATTTATCCGATGGGAGCATTTAACTGCCCTTTTGAAAATGATTTTAAACAGGAACATCGAATTAACCAGGTTAAAAACTGGATGGATGATCTTGAAAAGCTCGGAATTGATGCGGTGTTATTCAATCCGGTATTTCAATCACATACGCATGGCTATGATACGATTGATTTTAAAATGCTGGATATGCGCTTAGGAACCAATGAAGATTTTATCTCTGTTATTGATGAATTCCACAGAAGAGGAATCAAGGTTGTTTTGGATGCGGTATTCAATCATGTGGGAAGAGGCTTTTTCGCTTTCCAGGATGTACTAAAGTACCGTGAAAACAGCATGTATAAGGATTGGTTCTATATTGATTTCTGGGGAAATAATAACTATGACGATCACCTTTCTTATCAAAACTGGGAAGGTAATAATAACCTTGTGAAATTAAACCTGCAGAATCAAAATGTAGTAAACTTTTTGATGGATGTCATGGATTTCTGGATGGATGTATTACACGTAGATGGATTACGTCTTGATGTTGCGTATTCACTTGACCGTAATTTCTTAAAAACCGTAAGATGGCATGCGAAAAGTAAGAATCCGGAATTCTTCTTATTAGGTGAGACATTACACGGTGACTACAATATGTGGGTCAACAATGAAATGTTAGATAGCTGTACCAATTATGAATGTTACAAGGGATTGTACTCAGCGTTAAACAGTTTCAATATGTTTGAAATCCTGCATTCTTTACACCGTCAATTCGGTAAGGATCCATGGTGTTTATATCGAGGCAAGATGTTACTTAACTTTGTGGATAACCATGATGTGGTACGTATCGCCAGCCAGCTTCAGGATAAACATCATCTTCCTTTGATCTACGGTATTTTGATGACAATGCCGGGTATTCCATGTATTTATTACGGAAGTGAATGGGGAATTGAAGGAAGAAAGAATTGGAACGATACGGAACTTCGTCCTCATGTAGAAAAGCTGCAAAGAAATGCGTTGACCGAATGGATCAGCAAGCTGATTCAGATCAAACATGAACATTCTGCCCTGCAGAATGCATCCTATGCACAAGTCGCATTAAACAATAAACATGCGATCTTTGAGCGAAACTCAGACAGTGAAAGATTATGGTCCTGTGTGAACATCGCTTCCGATCCGGTCGATATTCGTGTAAACCATCAAGGTAAGGGAATTGATTTGATGACAGGAAAAGAAGTAAACATCGACAACACCGTTAAAATGGAAGGATATTCCTTTAAATTGATCCAGTTAAAGTAAAGAGGAGCTCAAGGCTCCTCTTTTATAGTATTGACTTAAATAAAATATCGTTGTAGTCCGGAATCGGCCGGTTGTTTTTTAAAATCGCTCTCTTGACGAATAAATAATCCTGACATATGATAAGGGTGCTTATTTGGAGGATATTCGCATCCTCAGAAACAACTCGCCGATGTTGGTAGCTTCGGCGAGTTTTTACCAATCAGACCAAATTACATCTTCTTGAATTTCCAAAAAATTCTTTCCTTCCCAGATTGGAGCGGTTAAGAATGATTCAGCGCATTCACGCATATTATCGGCACTATGTTTCCAAAGGTAGTTTTTCTTCTTTAGTTCAGTAACATCATCTAATACCATGATTGCTTTGCCTTCTTCATTCCACCAACCTTGGATAAAATATCTCTTATTTTGATAAAGATATACAATTTCATAACCGTAATACAATTGATCAATGAATTCGGTGAGGTTTCCATCAATCATAAAGGTACCCCCACAAAATATTTTTTAAATAATTTTTTCATTGGCTTTGTAATTTTTTTTGCTTCTGACCTCTTAAAATTCCGATTGTAAGTGTGATAGTGGAGTACAGGTTTTCTAGAGGGATCTAGATTTGGCTCAGGGTGATATGCGATCTCATACTTCAGATAATGATCCTTATCATATAATCGCATTTCATGGAACGTCCCATCTTTTTTTAATTTAATGTAAGCTAAACTGGAATGAGATTCTTCGGGTAGACTATGCTTACCATTTAATCCTTGCAATATTTTGACTCCGGCAATTTTCCCACTTGTATAGTAAGTGTATGCCACAATATTTCCTGCCGCAAAAGTTCCTCTACCGCCCATGTCGCATCGCCTTTCTAGATTGAATATAATCGACTCTCACTATATTTCCCTTCATTTCTGGAAATGGTTGTCCAAAACATATAACGGCTGATGGAGAAAGAGTGTCCAGCATCGCGTTATAGCCTTTCATGAAATCCGCTCTCCTATGTTTGCATCCGATCATGCCTACTCCGACTACAGAACCTTTTTCAACCGCATCAAAACAAAATTTGAAACTAGATGGTTGCGCCCAACTAATGGTCGGAACAACAATCATCCCTTGGCTTTGCCAATATGCACCAACCCACCTAGAATGGGCAACTGATTCAATTTGCCTCCATATATTCATTTCAGAAAACAAAGAATTATCGGGTGTCATCACAAAACGATACTTTTGATATTTTTCCAGACTACGTTGAGGATTTCGATAAATGGATTCAAAACGATAGTCATCAACGAAAAAATGTACACCTTTATGGATATTCAGAACGTCATTTTTACTCGTATCTGAACATGCAATTAGCTCTAGGTTATTTAAATCAAGTTCCGAACTTTGATTTTTAACAAAAGGGAATTCTAAGATTCCCTCACTCTTAAATTCGTTCCTAAGGAACAAATTCGAATTTTTATATAATTTTGATTTCATTTTCGGGGCCTCCTATACCCCTAAAGTCGTTGTAATGGATACATCTCAGCTTATTTGGAGAATATTCGTATCCTCAGATTTCAAAATGCAGCAGCTGTTGGTAGCAGCATTGCTGCGAGTAATAAAAGGTAACTATATTATTCTTTTATTAACTCATATGGATCACCTCCTTAAGGTACCTTTAAAAAAGATAGAGCAGCCGCCGTTCGTAGTCATAGTATGTTCCGTTCCTTCGATAAGTCATCAACCATTTTTTATAATAATCGTAAGCATAGACAGAAGCTTGATGGCTTAGTGAAAAAGCGTCACTGATGTTTTTCGGACAAGTCGGCTTTATACAGTGGATTAGAGGGGGTGGTGCAGCTGCGTATTTCGCAAAGAAACTGGCTTCAGATTCTGCTATATCAGGGTCTGTGTTTTCATAATGGCCTAATACAGCGTGTCCAATCTCATGAAGAATTGTCATATTTATCCGATGATTATCAGTCTTATCGTTGAAGTAAATATATTCTTTTCCGTCTCCCGATTCTAAATAAAAACCATCTTTGCTTAGCCTATATGCTGCAGATAATTGGCAAGCGGAGAGAGAAGAGTACGGTATTAAGCGAATTCCCATTCTTTCAGCTAATTCATAACCACTTATAGGAATGCTTCGGATATCGTATCTTTCGAATAATTCTACTACTTCTTTTTTGATTTCTTCATATTGCTGATAACTAAGCCGCACTTTCACACCTCTATTCGTTGTTTAATAAAATACTAATAATTTCCATCTTCTCTTCATGACTCATTTGTGAAGCATTCCTTGCAATTAAGCGTTTAGCGTATGCATATTCTTCTGTTGGACTTGAAGCAGTTCCGTTCATTAAGTAATCAGAAGTTGTTCCCAAAACATCAGCTATTTTTGATAACACGCTTGCTCTTGGAATTCTATCACCTTTTAAATAATGAGACATTGCCGATTCGGTAACGCCTGCTTCGGATGCAACCTTTTTTTGAGTCATCTTACGCTCTTTTATTAGCTCCGATAGTCGTTCATTAAAAGCCCCTTTCATAATAGCAATCCTCCTTCACTAATATTCGCTACACCATAATTATAACTAAAATTATCAAAATGTCAAGTTCGCAGTTAGTAGAGAAATGGTTAATTCTTTAATTGGTAAGACATATTAAAAGACTGTTCTTACATGATGAGTAACAGTCTTGAAAAAATCCAATTAAAGTAAAGAGGAGCTCAAGGCTCCTCTTTTATAGTATTGATCTAAATAAAATATCATTGTAGTCCGGAATCGGCCAGTCGTTCTTTGAGACGTTGGTTTCGATTTCATCGGTCAAAGCACGAATCGATTCCATCAAAGGTAACAGTTTATCTTTGGCAAATTCAGCCGACTGTTTATCGTTGGTAAAGGACTGTTTCAATAGTTTTTCCAATTGATTTAAATGATTGGAAACATCCTCTAACGGTTCATTGATTGCCAACAACATTCTCTCTTCAATCGGAGAAGTGATGCCGCCTGTCTTTTTAGTCTGAATGATGGTTGCCAGTTTTGCCTCGTATTCAAACACGGCCGGTAGGATCTGCTTTCTTAACATATAAGACATCGTCTTGGCTTCAATGTTGATAATCTTATAGTAGTTGGAAAGTAAGATATTTTCACGGGCGTGCAGTTCTGATGGGCTGTATACCTTGTGCTTTTCAAATAAGGCGAGATTTTTCACATCCGTATAATGCGGCAGGGCCTCGGCTGTCGATTTAAATTCGGTTAAGCCACGCTTTTTTGCTTCCGCTTTCCATTCGTCGGAATAACCGTTTCCTGAGTAAATGATGCGTTTATGGTTGATATAGGTCCTGCGGATCAGCTGTGTTAAAGCGTCGTTCATGTTGTCCGGCTTTTTCGCTTCCAATTCATCCGCAAACTGTGTTAACTCTTCGGCAACAATTGTATTTAGTACCGTATTTGGACAGGAGATATTCTCCGATGATCCTAACATTCTGAATTCGAATTTATTACCGGTAAACGCAAACGGGCTGGTACGGTTACGGTCCGTAGAGTCTCGGGAAATAGGAGGCAGAGAACTTACACCTAACTCCAATTTTCTGTTGAAGGTATTGATGTATTCTGTCTCATCGGCAATCGCATCTAAGATGGCAGTTAATTCTTCTCCCAGATAAATAGATACAATGGCAGGAGGTGCTTCATTGCCACCTAAACGATGGTCGTTTCCGGCTGTCGCAACCGATACGCGAAGCAGATCCTGATATTCATCTACACCTTTGATGATGGCAGCTAAGATGAGTAAGAAACGGACATTATCCTGCGGATTTTTACCCGGTTCTAACAGGTTTTCACCTTCATCGGTAGTTAATGACCAGTTGTTGTGCTTACCGGAACCATTAATACCTTCAAATGGCTTTTCATGTAACAGACATACAAGTCCATGATGATGGGCTGTACGCTGTAATACATCCATGATCAGCTGGTTCTGGTCATTAGCAAGGTTGGCGGAAGTAAATACCGGTGCCAATTCATATTGACACGGAGCCACTTCCTTATGTTCGGTTTTGGCATATACACCAAGTCGCCACAATGTATTATCGACTTCTTCCATATACGCTTTTACACGCTCTTCAATATTTCCGAAGTAGTGATCGTCTAATTCCTGTCCTTTTACCGGTGGGGCACCGAATAAGGTTCTTCCGGCTACCATTAAATCAAGGCGTTCCTTATACATGGATGCATCGATTAAGAAGTATTCCTGTTCCGCACCAACGGTCGTATTGATTTTCTTGGTTTGGTAACCGATGATATTTAAAAGACGAACAGCCGCATTATTCAAGGCATCTAATGACTTTAAAAGCGGTGTCTTTTTATCCAGCGCAGAACCATCATAAGATAAGAATAATGTTGGGATATATAAAGTCTTTTCTCTGACAAACGCAAAGGAAGTTGGATCCCATGCTGTATATCCGCGTGCTTCAAAAGTGGCACGAAGACCTCCGCTTGGGAAACTGGATGCATCCGGCTCACCCTTAATCAGTTCTTTTCCACGGAAATCGCTGATTACCGAATTGGGACCGGTTGGATTTATAAATGCGTCGTGCTTTTCTGCTGTGATGCCGGTCATTGGCTGGAACCAATGTGTATAATGAGTGGCACCTTTATCCATCGCCCAGTCTTTCATGGCATTGGCTACAGTATCCGCAATTTCTCTTGGAAGCTCTTTACCATGTTCCATGACATCAATCATTTGTTTGTAGACCGCATGAGGCAGATATTTCTGCATGGCGGTTGTTCCAAAAACATCACATCCGAAAAACTCGTCAACAATTTTCATAGGTTTTCCCTCCGTACCTCAATATTCTATCATCTTGGTTTAAATATACAAACAAAAAGACAAATTTCTGAATTTTAATGACATAAATTATGTCAGATATTATTTTACTTTTACCTTAAAACAAGAGATAATACATTAGTTAGATGAGGTATTTATGAATCGAACAGGTTTAACGATAAAAATGTTAACTTTATTAAAAGCCCGTGGAAAGATGTCTACCAAGGAACTTGCCGAAGAATTGGAAACCAATCCGCGCAATATTCGCGAATTTCGCAAGGAGCTGGAGTTGGCAGGTTATGTAGTAGAAGAGACCAGAGGGCGTTACGGAGGGTATCGGCTGTTAGATACAGGCCTTTTTCCTGTGACCGTGATGGAGGATAATGAAAGAAAAGCGCTGGTTGAATCCCGTGAAATCGTAAAAAGCCATCAGGACTTTGAACGATTGGATCAGTTTAATTCCGCCTTGGATAAGGTGCTCAACAGCACCAAAAGCTGGGATGAAACATCCCGTTATTATCTAAGCGGAGAATCCAGTGCACTTACTGCCAGGGAAAGAGATTTAATTGCGCAGGTGGAAGGAGCAATTCGCGATCGCCAATCCGTCCTGCTTTATTATCAAAGCGTTCGTGCGGATAAGCCAGAGCCGGTATTGATCGACCCTTATGAAATTGTTCATTTTTCAAGGGCGTATTATGTTTTGGGCTTTTCTCATTTGCGCAATGATTATCGAATTTATCGATTCAGTGAAAAAAGAATGTTTCGAATTGAAGTACAGGACCGGCATTTTTTGCGGGATTCCCATTTTCAAATCCGCAGCTTTATCGGAAATAACTCTTTGATCAAAGGCGATTTCTATAATGTGAAATTAGCGGTAGATCTTGATATGAAACGTTTATTTGAGGAAAGCTACTGGGGTGTAGACATGC
>CACYBS010000020.1 GCA_902772725.1 Erysipelothrix rhusiopathiae | reverse complement strand
GGTTCCGTATCGTTTTTCCATTAGTTCAAGCATCTTGGGAACAACCACAGCCGGTGATACGGCTGCGATAACCGATCCTAAAAGCAGCGCTTCATAGATCGTGATCCCAAACAACATCGGTGCAAAGATTACGGTTCCGATAATCTCAAAGGTAGCCGGTACAAAAGATAATAGAATTGCCGGTCTTCCCACCTTTTTAATATCTTTGATATCTAGGTTTAAACCTGCTCTTGTTAATATGATGATCAGGGCAATCTGCCGTATCTGTGCAGAAATATCAAGAATAGATCCATCCAATAAATTCAATCCATATGGCCCTGCAATCATACCTGCAACAATCATTCCCAATAAGGCAGGAATTCTTATTTTTGAACAGATAAACCCAAGAAATAATCCCGACAACAATAACAGTGCAATACTTTGTAACATAATTTTTCCTCCCAAAATAAAAAGCTGATGACACTACTAAAAGAGTAGTAGACGTCATCAGCAGAATCTGCGGTTTGGCTTAAGCCCGGAAGAGCATCATTTCCGTATCTAGAATACCATGGATTGAATCGATGTTCAATTTAATACTTTTCTTAATTTATAGAACAAAAGCTCGTTGAATTGGTTTTCCCTTTTGAGTATAATAGTTTCGTTCATAGGAGGATATAGAATGGAACAATTAGAAATGATCTACGAAGGTAAGGCAAAGAAAGTATTTGCGACCGACGATCCTAATTATGTAATTGTTGACTACAAAGATGACGCTACTGCTTTCAACGGTTTAAAGAAAGGAACCATTGTTGGTAAAGGCGCAATCAATAACCGCATGACAAACTTCTTGATGAAGAAATTGGAAGAAAACGGCGTACCTACTCATTTTGTTGAAGAGTTAAGCGACCGTCGTACTGTTGTTAAAAAAGTTGAAATCGTTCCTTTGGAAGTAATTATAAGAAATAAAGCAGCCGGAAGCTTCTCTAAGCGCCTCGGTATTCCGGAAGGCTCTGAATTATTATGCTCTACTTTAGAATTCAGCTATAAGGATGATGATTTAGGAGATCCATTAATCAACTCCTATATGGCTCGTGCCATCGGAGCTGCTACTCAGGAAGATATCGATACAATCACAGATTATGCTTTCAAGGTAAACGATTTCTTAAAGGAATTCTTTGCCTCAATCGGTATTGAATTAATCGACTTCAAATTAGAGTTTGGTAAAACACCGGACGGAACGATTGTATTAGCGGATGAAATTTCACCGGATACCTGCCGTTATTGGGATATTAAGACTCACGAAAAATTAGATAAAGACCGTTTCCGCCGTGATTTAGGTGATCCGGAAGGAGCATATAAAGAAGTATTCAAACGTATGGGATTTGGAGAATAAAATGAATCAGTATTATCAGTCTCCCCTTTCCCAGCGCTATGCTTCAAAAGAGATGCAGGCCCTTTTCTCCAACGATAAAAAGTTTAAGACCTGGAGAAGATTATGGATTGCCCTTGCTCAGTCAGAACAAGAGCTTGGCTTACCGATCAGCGATGAACAGATTGAAGAATTAATCACTCATAAAGATGAAATTAATTACGATGTTGCCCGAGAACGTGAAAAACTGGTACGCCATGATGTAATGAGTCATGTCTATGCCTATGGTAAACAGTGCCCAAAGGCTGCCGGTATCATTCATTTAGGTGCCACATCCTGCTATGTAGGTGATAATACCGATTTGATCATCATGCATGAGGCATTAGAGCTTGTAAAAGCTAAACTTGTTAATGTAATGGCGCAGTTAGAAAAGTTTGCCCTGGAATATAAAGACATGCCATGTCTTGCCTTTACCCACTTCCAGCCGGCCCAGCCTACTACTGTCGGTAAACGTGCTTCTTTATGGGCTCATGATTTATTGATGGATTATGAAGAGATCGATTATTTATTATCCAATCGTAAACTTTTAGGTTGTAAGGGTACAACCGGAACACAGGCAAGCTTTATGGAACTTTTTGAAGGTGATACCGATAAGGTAAAAGAACTAGATAAAAGAATCTGTGAAAAGTTAGGTTATGATGCCTTCTATCCGGTATCCGGACAGACTTATTCCCGTAAGTATGATACCCGGGTATTACAGGCTTTAACCGGAATTGCCCAGAGTGCACATAAGTTTTCCAATGACATTCGCTTACTTCAACATATGAAGGAAGTCGAAGAACCGTTTGAAAAGAATCAGATTGGCTCTTCTGCGATGGCATATAAGCGAAATCCAATGCGTTCCGAAAGAATGGCAGCTTTATCCAACTACGTGATTGCCGATGCGATCAACCCTGCTATCACATCCAGCACACAATGGTTTGAAAGAACTTTGGATGACAGCGCTAATAAGCGTATCGCTATTGCGGAAGCTTTCTTAGCTGTTGATGGAATTTTAGATTTATATCTGAATGTTTCTGAGGGTCTTGTGGTATATCCAAAGGTTGTTGAAGCTGACCTGTTAAGAGAATTGCCGTTTATGGCAACTGAGAACATCATGATGGATGCCGTTAAAAACGGCGGTAACCGTCAGGAGCTCCATGAAAGAATCCGCCAGCATTCTATGGCAGCCGGACGTGTTGTCAAAGAAGAAGGTAAACCAAATGACTTAATCGAGCGCATCGCTGCCGATCCGGCATTTGGTATGAGTTGCGAACAGATTGAAGCGATTATGGATCCGAAAAACTTTGTCGGACGCTCTGTTCAGCAGACTGAAGAATTCTTTAAGGAATATATCGATCCAATCTTAGAAAAAGAAAAGGAATCCTTAGGATTAACCGCTCAAATTAACGTATAATGCAGCTTAATTGCTGCATTTTTTTATATACAAAGAAAAACACAGCTAACTGCTGTGTTCATCTTCAATATATGGAATGTTATAAGCTTTTAAGCGCTTCATTCTTAAACGATAATCCGGTAAGACGGATTCTACAATGGCATAAAACTTTGCAGAGTGATTCATGACCCTTAGATGTGCCAATTCATGTACAACTACCGCATCAATGCATTCGATATCTGAATAGGCAAGATTTAGATTTAAGGTAATCAAGCGTTTGGAAGGCGTACAGCTTCCCCACTTTGATTTATAGAAAGCCAATTTCAATTTCAAATGATCTTCATGCATGATCCTGGCATAATACATCAACCGCTCTTGAAATGTCTTTTGAACATAATCCAGAATAAAGCGGTTTAATGCGTTTTGACTTTTCGGCAAGATGAGCTTGTTTCCTACAATCTCAGG
>CACYBS010000019.1 GCA_902772725.1 Erysipelothrix rhusiopathiae | reverse complement strand
TCTTTTTTCGAATGCTTTGGTTTTACCTCAATTTTCTTGCTTCCAGCTTCTATCTGTTTTCTAATGACCGTAGAATCCGGAGTCGCATATATTTCGGTTGCAGTAATGGAGGAATGTCCAAGGAAACTCTTTATCGAAAGAAGTGGTGTGCCGTTATTATATAAATGCGTAGCCTTTGAATGTCTAAAGGAATGGGGATGGTAGTCACCTTTAAACATCTCTGGATACTGCTCCTTCAATTTGTCTACGAGCCTGTTAACGAAATCGTAGATTCCATGCCTGGAGTAGGGATGTCCAAACTTTGTCATAAAAAGATATTTTTGATTACTCCTTTCCGTTGTAAGATATTTCTTTAAAATGATGGAAAGCTCGCTGCTGATCGGGACCATTCTGGCTTTGCCTCCCTTTCCGTTCCGGATGATGATATTCGGCTTTTCTCTAAGACATACATCCGAAACCTGGATGTTGATTAATTCACTCACCCTGACTGCCGTTTCATACAGAACTGCTATTATTACCAGATATTTTTCATCCATGTTCTTATGAACATAGTCAATTATCAATTTGATTTCCTTCTCGGTAAAATATGATATTATCTTTGGAGAGCCTTTTTTGTTTTCTATTGACATGATGGCAGTACATGTTGCAGACAAATCAGGTTCTTTTCTTATTGCGTATTTATAGAAAGACTTTATCGCCGCCAGTCTCTGGTTTCTCGTGAGTACTGATGAACCTCTTTCCACTTCCAGCCACTGCAGATATTTGGTGATAACTTCAACATTGACATCTTCAAACCGAATCATATTTGGCTTTTTCCCATAATGCTCCTCCATAAACCTGTAAAAGAGCAGGAATGCACAGCTATAGGAAGAGATGGTACTGGCTGAATAATTCTTGTCTACGGGAAGATATTCTCCCAGAAATTCCTGGAGTCGGAGCGGAAAACGATTACTTTTCATCCTGCAGCACCTCCCGGTAAAGGTGACTGGAGAACTCTTCATTTGTCTGTATCATCCTGTCCTTGAAACGGTCTGTGAAGTGGATATAATATTCTGTTTCCGTGATTGTATTATGACCCAGATACCGGGAAAGATATACCAGTACGGTATTTTCGGAGAATCCCGCATTCATCATTTGCTCGAGAGCTTCATTGGTAAAAGTGTGGCGGAGATCATGGACACGGATAGAGGGATCGTATCCCATTTCGGAAAGGACCGACCGATAAAATTTTCTAAAAGAATCTTCTGATAATACATTGCCTGCACGGTTCTTGAAAAGGAATCCTGACTGAATATCAAAATATTCCACATACTGCACAAGACACTGTTTCAATGATTCTGACACTACGATCATTCTGGACACTTTCCGCTTCGAATTGTGGATATTAATCGTTCCCTGCGTCAGGCTGCAGTCCTCATACCGGATCTTAACGGCCTCGCTGATCCGCAAGCCACATCCGTACAGCAGTCTCAGGATGATGCAGCACCCGTAATAATTTTCAAATATTTTACAGCTCTTATGAGCCAGTGCTTTCTGATCTGCTTTTTCAATAATCGAATACATTTCATTCCTGCTGAACAGGACCGGTATATGATTGCTCTGGATATGAAAGCTCTTTTCTTCACAGTAGATATCTGTATAACCGCCCGATTGAAGAAAACGGCAGAAATCTTTCAACACATAGTACTGTGCTGCATAATTGTGTGCCTTTTTGACAGCCGGTTCTGATAAATAATCAAATATTTCTATGGAAATTTTCTTTTCCGATAGCGGAATATCATTGATTCTGGAATCTATCCTGCGCAGATAAGTGATCTCTTTTTCATACTTCAGACCGCCTGATCTCTTATACTTGATAAAAAGCTCCAGTTCCTCTTTGAAGACGCTCTTAAAATCCTGTGACATACGGAACCTCCAGTGCCAGCACCCTCAGCTTTGATGTGTCCACGTCAAGATAGCCATCGGTTACATTTACTGATGAATGGCCGAGCATGGATGAGACGGAATAGATATCTGTGTCATTTTCGAGCTGTCTTGTCGCAAATGAATGGCGGAGCGCATGGAAACCGGTTTTACGGTTGGTTGTATCAATGCCCGCCATAACCATATGTTTCTTAACGATGTGATGGTGCGTTCTCAATTCTTCCTTTAATCTGTATGGTTTTTCCCCGGTAATAAAAAGATAATCAATATCAGCGTCAGCCGGCCGGCAGTTCATCAGATAATCTCCAAGCGGGACCAGAAGTTCATCAACAAGGGGAAGCGACAAATACCTGCCTGTCTTGAACTGAACAACACTTATGGTCCGACTGTTAAAATTGATATCTGTCAGTTTCAAATAAACCACATCACTGATCCTTAATCCTAAATAGACGATCAAACAAATCAGCAGGTATTCTTCTTTACCTTCTGGAGTGCTGACATCGAACGTGTCCATAAAACGGGAAATCTCTTCGCTGGTGTAAAAGGATCTGATCGAGCTTCTTCTAACAGGCTCTACTCTAGGAATCACCTGATTACCAGAAAACGGTATTATCTCATTTTCAGAGAGCCAGTTGAGGAAAGCTTTCATTTGATATACATTTCTGGCTGCCGTTGATGGGCCCCAGCTTTGATTCTTTTGACAAAGATCCAGATATTCAATAGTATCTGCGCCGTTACATTGATAAAGACATTTGTCATTATCCTCAAGCCACCTGATAAAAATAACAATTAAATGCAGGTCGTGAACAATGGTATTGTCTTTTAGTCCTCTTCTTATTTTTTCGAATAAATAATCTTCGAAGAGTAGAGTATCCTCATCATATTTAAATTCAATCAGGGTCCCATTTTTCAAACGACGATCTACCAGTGCACACGATCCTTTCAAATAGAGTGTATTCATATTCTTAGCCTCCTTTCTTCTGAATACACCCTTATTTTAAATAAAAATTA
>CACYBS010000018.1 GCA_902772725.1 Erysipelothrix rhusiopathiae | reverse complement strand
TTATCGTGTTCTGTTCAGAGCCACTATAAACAGTCGCAAAGATATTTCTTGAAAATATTATATACCATGAAAAATGGTATTGCACCCTCTAGGCTGCATGTATGAAACAAGAAAGGATCCCGTTTTAATGTTAAACAGGATCCTTATTTTCATATTTCGATTTTGATTTCCCTACTGTTTTGTGGAAAAAGACTAAGTCCGATTATATATATCTGTTAGCTTCTATCCTTCATATGAGGGAACAACAATACTTCACGGATAGTTCTCTGGTCTGTTAACAACATCACAAAACGGTCAATTCCAAGACCTACACCACCGGTAGGAGGCATACCGTATTCCAATGCTTCAACATAGTCAACATCCATCTCGTTAGCTTCTTCATCACCGAGTTCTCTGAGCTCTAATTGCTTTTCAAAACGTTCTCTCTGGTCGATCGGATCGTTTAATTCAGAGAATGCGTTGGCATATTCATGTCTGCAGATGAAAAGTTCATAGCGGTCGGTAAAACGAGGATCAGTCTTGCTCTTTTTAGCTAACGGACTGATTTCGATTGGATATTCATATACAAATGTTGGCTGAACGATATTTTCTTCCACATACTTATCGAAGAATAACTGAATGATATGACCGACAGAGTTATGAATCTTTTCTACTTCAATACCATGTTCTTCGGCAATCTTCTTCGCTTCTTCGTAGCTCATTTCCTGTTTGAAATCTACGCCGCAGGCTTCCTTAACAGCTTCACACATAGTGATTCGCTTAAACGGAGCCTTTAAGGAAATTTCCTGTCCCTGATAAGTGATTTCGGTTGTACCTAATACTTTCTTAGCTACAAAGTCAAATAAACCTTCAATCAGATCCATCATGCCATCTAAATCACTGTAGGCAACATAGGCTTCTACGGTTGTGAATTCCGGGTTATGTGTGGCATCCATTCCTTCGTTACGGAATAAACGTCCGATTTCATAAACACCTTCCAAACCGCCGACAATTAAACGCTTTAATGCAAGCTCTGTGGCAATTCGTAAATAGAACGGACGGTCTAACGCATTATGATGTGTGATAAACGGACGGGCTGCAGCACCACCTAAGATTGGCTGTAATACCGGTGTTTCTACTTCAATCAATCCCTGTCCATCAAAGTATTCCTGGATGGCACGGATAATACGCGGACGTGTTAAGGCAATCTTCTTTGCCTCTTCGTTCATGATTAAGTCAACATATCTGCGACGGAAACGTTCTTCAGTATCCGTTAAACCATGGAACTTTTCCGGAAGCGGACGAAGTGACTTTGATAAATGGGTATATTCCTTAGCACGTACAGATAACTGTCCGTGATCGGTTTTCATAACAGTTCCTTCGATTCCAACGATATCTCCGATATCATTCTTTTTAAAGATTTCGTATTGGTCATCACCGATTTCATCTTTACGTACATAAATCTGCATATCTCCGGATACATCCTGGATGTTCATAAATCCGGCTTTACCCTGGCGTCTTTTACGCATAATACGTCCGGCAATTCTTACCTTAACTGCTTTTTCTTCTAATTCTTCTTTTGTGGCATTTTCATACTTTGCAGTAATCTCACCACATTTTGTGTCTCTTTCATAACGCTGACCAAATGGATCGATACCCATATCGATCAGATCCTGCATCTTTTGGCGACGCACCTTTTCTTGTTCTGTTAATTTTTCTGCCATAGCCTTTCTCCTTTTAAATAAAAAAAGCCCTCGTCCATCATAGGGACGAAGTGCTCGTGTTACCACCCTAATTTACTGTTTAATCGCTTAAACAGCCTCACTCACTGTCAATCAACAGTGCTTCCTTTAATGCAGGAAATACATGCAGCTCCAAGTTTTTATTCTCAACGGTCCTGTACTCTTTTTCACCATCCAAGAGCTCTCTTCAACATTATCCGAAGGTACTCGTCCTCTTCTAAGCCTTTACGTGTGTTATCGTACAAGAGTTAAAAATCTTTGTCAAACTGTTTTGATCATTTTCTTTTTGTGAGTGTAAATAATTTGCACTTTTTCTAAAAAAATGTTACTCTTCCTTCCATAGAAAGGAGGGCGAATATGAAAAATTGCCTGAAAAAGATTTTTAATCCAATTTTTATCCAAGATATTCGAAGCTTTGCGTTTCCGCTTATCCAGGAATACTCGCTCTTCTACAAAGGATTTGAAGAAGAGCTGAAACAGCTGGAAAAATAAAAAAAATGCCCGGGGAAAAACTTTCCCGGGTGTTTTTTATCCAATCGCCTTTTCTAGCTGTTCTAAAGAAATAGGTCCTTCCCGTAATATTTTCAAATTCTCTTTGGTGCAATCCACTATGGTACTTGCCTGTAATTCATGGCACTCCCCTTTGACAAGTCCATCAATACTTTGCAGCTGGTCTAATACATCCTGATATGTTAATGCCGTCTTTTGACCGGATTGGTTGGCACTGGTCACAAGAAGCGGTGTATTTAATTCATCAATTAAAGATAACACAAAAGGTGCATCCGGAATACGGACAGCTATTGTAGGCATACCGTTGGTATAAAGCGGATCTACATCTTCCTTTACCGGAAGAACCAGAGTCAATGCTCCCGGTAACAGTGCTTGTGCGATTTTCTCGGTTCTTTCATCCACTTTGGCAATCTGCTTCATCTGCTCAATACCGGAAACCATCATTGGGATTGGTTTTGTCTCCGGTCTGTTTTTGGCATGTTTTAATGCATCTAAATCGTTTACATCGCCATATAATACCGATACGCCATACACGGTATCGGTAGGAAAAGCGATAATCTTATGATTTCTTAAAGCCATTGCGACTTCTTTAATATCTTGTTGTGAATAAATCTTCATGAAAGTTCACCTCTTCAACAGTATACATCAGATATGATAAAATAGCTGAAGAAAGAAAGTGATCTTATGTTTGAAAGTACTATAGCTGCCATTTCAACGGCGA
Organism: Erysipelothrix rhusiopathiae; assembly: GCA_902772725.1. Taxonomy (GTDB): domain Bacteria; phylum Bacillota_I; class Bacilli_A; order Erysipelotrichales; family Erysipelotrichaceae; genus RUG11795. The sequence continues at coordinate 12,599 of CACYBS010000018.1, read as the reverse complement.
CGGCCGATGGAGCGATTTCCATCGTACGTGTCAGCGGAAATGATGCCATAAATATTGTGAATACCATCTTTGATAAGGATGTTACCAAATTTGAAAGTCATACAGTCCACTATGGTTTTATTATGGATGGAGATAAACCGGTCGATGAAGTTTTAGTAACAGTATTTAAAGCTCCAAAGACATATACCAGAGAAGATATCGTAGAAATCAGCTGTCATGGCGGACGTTTTATTACCCGAAAAATATTAACTCTTGTGCTTAAACACGGGGCCGAACTTGCCAAACCGGGTGAATTTACCCAGAGAGCTTTTTACCATGGAAGAATCGATTTATCCCAGGCTGAAGCTGTACAGGATATGATTGAAGCCTCCAATGACAATGCCGCAAATATGGCTATCTACGGAATCAAAGGCAGCGTTCGTAAGATGTTAGAACCGTTGTTAGATTCCCTGCTGCAAATTATTGCACAGATTGAAGTAAATATTGACTATCCGGAATATGAAGACGTTGCCCAACTCACAACAGATGAACTACTTCCAATGACAGAAGACTGGTTACAACAATTAGATAAGATTCTATCCCGAGCACAAACCGGTCAGCTGCTCAAAAAAGGCATAGATACTGTTATTATCGGTAAGCCGAATGTGGGAAAGAGCTCTCTATTGAATGCGTTATTGGAAGAAGATAAAGCGATTGTGACCGATATTGCGGGTACGACAAGAGATATCGTAGAAGGACAGATCCATATCGGTTCCTTACAGCTGAATTTGATTGATACAGCCGGCATTCGAGACTCTGAAGATAAGATCGAGCAGATTGGCATTGAAAAAAGTCAGGAAAAGCTTGCTGAGGCTAAGCTGGTATTACTTGTTCTGGATGGTTCTCATCCATTAGAAAAAGAAGATGAACAGCTATTAGAGATGACCAAAGATAAACAGCGCTTGATTCTCTATAATAAGGCTGATTTGACAGATAATGAGGGGGAAGGCATTTGGATCAGCGCCTCCACCGGTAATATCCAGGCATTAATTGATGCCTTAAATGACTTATATGAAAAGGATATGTTGAAAGAAGATCCGCTCATTTCCAATGAAAGGCAGATTGCCCTTCTCTATGCCGCTAAGGAAGATATGTTACGGGCTAAAGAGGCCATGGAAATGTTTGTGGAGCCTGATTTAATTGAAATTGATATTAAGGCAGCCCATGATCATTTAAAAGAAATACTGGGCGAAGTACATCGGGAGGATTTACTCGATGCCTTATTCTCCCGTTTCTGCTTAGGTAAATAAAAGAAACTGCAGTTTTTAAGTTGATTTATATCATCTTAATGCTGCAGTTTTTTAATCAAAAAAAGCCAGAGAACATTTATTCGACTTACTATATCTCCATCTTTAGTACATCCCCGATAAAGTACAAAGATCCACACAACAATGTATTTCTATCGGTAGTCTGTAATCTTTTTTCTAATGTATTCATATCAATGATCGGATATCCTAATTTCTCCAAAGGATACAGACGATAGGAATCGAAATGAACCAATTCAATCTTTGCCCCTAACTTCTCTAATTCTTCCAACATTTCGGTGGCATTTTTATCTTCCAATACGGAAAAATAGATATCCCCATCCCAATGTTTCACAGATTTGACCAAGGCACGTATTCCATGAATATTATGCGCCCCATCAATCACAATCTTAGGATGCTCTTTTAATACGGTAAAACGGCCTTTTACCTCAAAAGATTGAATCACCTTTTCTATCTGTGTCTTAGTTAATTCAATTCCTAATTGATGCACAGTATTGAGCGCTAAATAGAAATTAGATACTTGATATTCCGGTAAGTCAAATGGATATAAAACATCGTTCCATTCCACATAACATCTTTGATCCTTATAAATAGCCTTGGCATCTACAATTGTTAGTGGACAATGATTATGATCGGCAATCTCTTTCATAATCCGTAATGCACTTGGATTTGTTTCCGTCGTTAAGCCAATACCCGATCTGAAGATAAACCCTTTTGTTGCGGCAATCTCTTCAATGGTGTTTCCCAGATACTGCTGATGTTCCAATCCGATATTGGTAATTACTTCCGCATCATAATCAAAGGCAGTTGTGGCATCCATCTGGCCACCCATACCGATTTCCATAATGGCGACATCAACCTTCTGCTCCAGAAAGTAAGCTATAGCCATCCAGGCATCCATCATAAACATACTGAAATCTTCAGCTTCAAATAAATCCTCATATCTATCGTAAATGCGTTCCCAATCTTCTAAAGATATATCTTTGCCGTCAACAGAAATCCTTTCTGTATGACATACCAGATGCGGACTGGTAAAAACACCTGTTTTATATCCTGCTTCTTTCAACATCAAAGAAAGCCATTTAGAAGTACTTCCTTTCCCATTGGTTCCGCCCACCTGAATCTTATGTAAAGATACATGATCCGGCATCATTTCATCTGCCAGCTTTCTGATTGTTGCTAAATCCTTATTTTTAGTCCGTTTTGACTCCATTTTTTCGATTTTTTCAACTACATTCATGGTAGAATTGTATCACGAAAGAGAGTGAACCGCTATGAACATGAACAATGACTGGCAGGACCTGTTTGATCAAGAAATCAAAAAAGAATACCTCAATAAGATTAATTACTGGCTTGCCGGACAATATAAGACAAAACACATTTATCCGGCCAAAGAAAATATTTTTAATGCTTTTAAAACAACTTCACTGGCTGATACGAAAGTTGTGATTCTGGGACAGGATCCTTACCATGGAGCCGGGCAGGCACATGGTTTTGCGTTTTCCGTACAACCGGGAATTGCCCTTCCTCCTTCCTTAAAAAATATCTATAAAGAAATCGGAAATGAATATAACGTGCAGTTAAACCGCAACGGTGATTTAACCGATTGGGCCAAGCAGGGTGTTTTATTAATGAATACTATCTTAACCGTAGAAGAAGGTAAACCACTATCCCATGCCAATATCGGCTGGCAGAATTTTACCGATGAAGCTTTAAAGCGGATCAATGAAAAAGAGGGACCGGTTGTCTATTTATTGTGGGGATCAAAAGCTATCCAGGCACGCCGCTTTTTAAACAATCCGAATCATTTAATCTTAACCAGTCCGCATCCTTCTCCTTTATCCGCTCATCGAGGATTCTTTGGGAATAATCATTTCAGACTTGCGAATGAGTTTTTAAAGGCACACGGTCAAAGACCGATTCATTGGTTTAAAAAAGATGATGTACTTTAGTCATCATCTTTTAATTCAAATAAAATATCTCGTAGTTGAGCAGCCCGTTCGAAATCCAACGTTCTGGCTGCTTCTTTCATTTCCTTTTCGATGTTTGCGATCATCTGTTCTTTCTGCTTCTTGCCCATCTTCTTTTTCTTCAGATATTTTGCGGTCATTTCCTTTGTCTCTTTGGAGCGCACTACATCATGAATCGGTTTGATGATGGTCTTTGGAGTAATACCATGTTCCTTATTAAAAGCTTCCTGAATATCTCTTCTTCGCTTGGTCTCATCAATGGCATACTGCATACTTTCGGTAATCGTATCGGCATACATAATAACCTTACCTTCGGCATTACGAGCAGCACGTCCGATAATCTGTACCAATGATCTTTTCGAACGCAAGAATCCTTCTTTATCGGCATCCAGTATCGCAATCAATGATACTTCCGGAATATCCAAACCTTCTCTTAAAAGGTTAATACCGACAAGCACATCGTATTTACCTTGACGTAAATCATGAATGATCTCCGTTCTTTCAATCGTCTTTACTTCATGGTGAAGCCATGCCACCTTGATATCCATATTTTTCAGATAAGATGTTAAATCCTCCGCCATTCGTACGGTTAATGTGGTAATTAAGGTTCTTTGATTCTTTGCGATACGATCGCGAATTTCATCTACTAAATCATCAATCTGTCCTTCAATAGGGCGAACCTCAACAATCGGATCTAATAAACCGGTAGGTCGGATAATCTGTTCGACGATTTCACCATGGGTCTGTTCCAATTCCCAATCCCCCGGAGTAGCCGATATAAAGAGGGCCTGGTTGATTTTAGAAGTGAATTCCTCATAGCGCATCGGACGGTTATCCAGCGCAGACGGAAGACGGAATCCGTATTCTACCAATATTTCCTTTCTGGCTCTGTCACCGTTGTACATACCTCTTACCTGTGGTAAAGATACATGGCTTTCATCAACAATCAACAGATAATCATCCGGGAAATAATCAAATAAGGTATATGGTCTTTCCCCCGGTTTTCTTCCATCGATATGTCTTGAATAGTTTTCAATACCGGAACAGAAGCCAAATTCACGAAGGGCCTCGATATCATAACGGCATCTCTGCTCCAAGCGCTCCTTTTCAAGCGGCTTATTGTTGTCTTCAAAGTATTGAAGTCTTTCTTCTAGTTCTTCTTCAATGGTGTCTGCTGCATGTTTCATAACATCCATACTGGTGGCATATCCATTGGCAGGATAAATAATATATACCTGGTAAGCCTGAATCATCTTTCCGGTTAACGGATCTACTTCGCTGATTCTTTCGATTTCATCGTCCCACATCTCTACGCGGATAATGAAATTATCCGAATGTCCCGGGGTAATTTCAATGACATCTCCTCTTAAACGGAAGGTTCCACGCTGCGGGTCTAAGTCATTTCTTTTATACTGCTGGGAAACAAGAGCCTGTAAAAGTTCCTGTCTGTCTATTGTCTGTCCAACACGAAGTGTAAAAATCATATGGCGGTATTGTTCCGGGTTGGAAGCACCATAAATGGCAGCCACACTTGCGACAATAATGGTGTCCGGACGCTCTAATACAGAGTTTACTGCTGCCATTCTAAGCATATCTAACTCTTCGTTGGTCTTAGTTGATTTATCAATATATGTATCTGTTTTAGGTAGATAAGCCTCCGGTTGATAATAATCGAAGTTGGATACAAAGTATTCAACACGATTATGCGGAAAGAATTCCTTAAACTCCGAATATAACTGACCTGCCAGTGTTTTATTATGTACAAATACCAAAGTCGGTTTATTGACGGCTGCGATTACATTAGAAACGGTAAAGGTTTTACCGGTTCCGGTAGCTCCCATTAAAACTTGATATTTTTTATTTTCTTTGATTCCTTTTACCAGAGCATCGATTGCCTTGGGCTGGTCTCCGCTTGGTTTATAATCCGATACCAATTCAAATTTATATTCTTCCATACAAGCCTCCGTTCCTTCATTATATGCAAAGAAAGTGCAATTGAAAAGTCCACTGCCTGATGCAGTGAACATGTCAGAGGGATATACGATTTAATGCATCCGTTTTTTGGATGAGTAGGACATCATTTGATATTTTTATATCATCAGTAAAGCCTTCTTTTGATGCCAGCAAGTAAATTACTTTGCGCTCCTTATAGGGGATTGCGTTCACTTTTATTTTGAGGAAATCCAATTCATTCTGCCCGATTTTTTTAGTTCGGTGTTTGCACTCACCCGCAATGATATAGTTGTCATCTATCGCAAGGATATCTATTTCCGATTCATACCAATGTCCATTTTCAAAAATATTCCCCCACCACTTTCCGATGCTGCGTGGCATAAACGGAATCACTTTATTTAATGCATATTGATACAATTCTTTACGGATGATTTCCTCATAAACAATTCCCAGATACTCGTTATATTGATCGCCAAAAATATATGGCCTGGAAAGGCTGCCAATTTCTGATATTACTGAACTATTTGGATCAATAAAAGTATACATGAAACGATAAAATTGATCTTTAATATAATATCGCTTTGTGTTTTTATTTTTTCCAGGCAGGGGATTATTAATAACGGAAATCAATTCTAGATCTTCTAATTTTGAAAGATATGCATAAACGTTTTTAGACTCCATATGACAAAGTCTGGCGATTTCTGTCGGTTCTTTCATCTTGATACCGATTGCCCGTAATATGCGAATATATGTTCCGATATCTTTCAATTCCTGACGTAACAGATTGGCAGGTTCTTGAAATAATCTTCCATTTGTGTCAAGTAACAGGGCATCGATCGCTTCAGAAACAGATGGATAATCCAAGAAAAACATGATGTATTGTGGAACCCCACCAGTAATCGCATATGTCATGATCGCATCATCATAATCATCGATAAGTTTGTGGACCTCATTAAATGAAAATGGATGTAATTCCATTATTTCATCAAATCTTCCATATAAAGGCGTCGATTTATCATTGATTTGGTTCTTCATAAAAGTAATACTGGAACCTAGAAGTATTAATTTATTATTTGAAAGTCCATGATCAATAATCCATTGAAACTCAAAACAAACAGATGCATTGTTGCGGGCAATATAAGGAAATTCGTCGATAATAAACAGTATTTGTTTCCGATTGACTCTCGAAATATATAAAAATAAATCTTTAAAACTTTGAAAAGAATCTAATAATGGATCTTGATTCAGTTTTTCTTTTATTGTTTTCTTAAAATCATCCAGCGCAGTCATATAGTCGCTGCTAGAATCTGCCGGCTGAAAATAGATTGCGTTCTCTTTATCTGAGATAAATTGTAGTACTGTTTTTGTTTTGCCAACTCTTCGACGGCCATAAACTGCCATGGCTTTGGCACGATTATTATTAAGAAAACGATTTAAGATTTCAAATTCATGTTCCCTAAAATATATTTTTTCCATTTTTATCCTCCCGATACACTGATTATACCATATGCCGAATTTAATTTCGACGAATTTAGTTTCGACGAATTTAGATTCGGTAGTATATTTCAATATATTTATTGGATTCATCTTACCGAAGCACAATAATATAAAGCGTTCTAGACTTATCCTTAATATTCTTAGTAACCTTATTCTTCCTTAACATGAAGATATGCCTTTCCTATTTTGATAGCTTTGTTCATAGCATCAGAATTCTAAAAGTTGCTCTTTTATATTCCTATACGAATAAATCTTCTTAAAGACAAAAAAACTCTGAAAACAATCCATGTTTCCAGAGATATTTCTAATTTCATCCTAATAATTCAATGGCTTTATTTCGCTGCTCATCCATGCTTTCTTTACGGGCATTGTATTCTTTCACAACCTTATCTTTTAAGACTTCCCATGTCTGATAATCACAGACACCTGTTGCTTCTAAACCATTCTCAGCCTGAAACTGGGCTAACGATTGGGAAGATGTCGGTGAAAAATACATATCCGTGCGGTCTACAGGATATCCTAAAAAGTCAAGGAAGGTCTGTAAAGCGGTCGCATTATAATGGACAGAATCCGGTCCAAAAGATTCATCTTCAGCCATTTCGGTATAATCTACCGACGCCACTAAAATGCTGTCAACCGGAACATCCGGTTCAAAGCCAACATTATTAATGCTGGTTTCATTTGGTGTGAGCCACTCGGCAACCGTATATTTAATAGAGGTTCCGTCCTTAAAGGCAATAGATACCTGCTCGGTTCCCTTTCCATAGGTTTTTAACCCTACCGTAGTGACCTTATCCGGGATAATATCCTTTAAAGCTCCGATTAAAGCTTCGGATGCACTGGCTGTATTTTCATTCTGCAAGATCACAATTTTGTCAAATTCAACCTGACCATAGGTATCATTGGTTTTGTATTCCTTAATCGTTCCATCGGCTAATTTTTCTTTATAGACAACGGTCTTTTCCGGAAGGAAAGAGCTGGCTACATCGACTTCCGCACTTAAATATCCGCCGGTATTATCACGAAGGTCTAAAATCAGCTTTTTAATACCGGCTTGCTGTACCCGCCCTAAAGCTGTCGCCATGGTCTCACCAGTCTTTTCCGAGAAGCTGGAAAGGATGATCTCTGCATAATCATCGTGCAGACGGCATATAACAGTCGTATCGTAACTGCCAGGAGTTACCTTTACGCTTTCTTCATTTCCGTCACGAGTGAATTTGACGTTGATCTGCTTGCCTTCTTTTTTCTGGATATAAGCAACGATATCCTCGGATGGATTTTCCGAACATACCATGGAATCTACCTGCGTAATGATATCCCCTCTTTGCAGACCGGCTGTATCTGCACTGGAGCCTACAAAGACATCCTGAATTACGAAGTTAGAATTATCATCCGGAGAATAGACAAAGCCCACACCCACATTGGATCCGGATAAAGCCTGTGAGAAAGCTTCGGCTTCCTGTAAGGAAAAATAATTGGTATGCGGGTCTTCTTCCAACATGGTCATACCGGAAATGGCCTTTTCAATCAAAATATTATCTAATTCTTCTACTTGATTGGCATAATACCATTTATCTGTTAACAGATTATATACGGTTTCAAATTTATCCATTTCTGTATTAGACTCAGAACTCGGCTTCTTCATTAATAATGGAATGGACATTCCCATCACAAAAAACAACAGACACAATGCTGCAATCACAATGATTCTTTGTCTAATTTTCTTTTCTCTATCCATTTTTCTATCCCTTTATCGATTCATTCTTAAATACCTTGTGACCGCCATAAGACTGGCCGCAAAGCCAATTACCATTCCCAACACCATAATTCCTAACCCTGCCTGTATACGCATGGTTGTCACATCTACTAACGATAAGATATTCGCAAAAAATACACCGTTTAGACGCTTATAAATACGAGCATATCCAAACCACACCATTAAAGTCGGAATTAATGCTCCAAGCATTCCGATGATCATCCCCTGTGCTACAAAAGGAATTTTAATAAAGCGGTAGGATGCTCCTACTGTTGACATCACATTGATTTCATCCTGTTGAGAATAGATGGTTGTTCGAATCGTATTGTATATCAAATAAACAGACAATATCAACAACAAGATTGCCAGTATGTAACCAATTCTTCTTGCTCCTATCATCACATCGATCAGCTCATGAACACTCTGTCCGCCATACGCTACACTATCTACCCCGTTTACCTTTCGAATTAAAGAAGCTGTTTCCTCGATTTTGGTATTATCGACCGGAATGACAAAAAAGGCATTGGACAAAGGATTGTTTTCGCCGCGATATCTGGCATATGCCTCCCCTTTTTGAGCTATCATGATTTCCAGTTCCTGATCCTTATCTGAGAAGGTAACACTTTTTACATTTTCAAGAGCTTCCAAATCCTTTTGTATAACTTCGATTTCCTCTTTCTTATCCCGGCTTGGGTTAAGTACTACATGGATCATTAAATCGCCGGTAATATTAGAAGAAAAGCGGCTGATATTGAGCCCAATCATAGCACACATGGCAACCATCAAAAGTGAAAAGGTAATGGAAGTAACAGCTGAAATACTTAGCACAAAGTGATGACGAATCGCATTAAATGCATATTTCAGCGCATAAAAGCCCATTCTTATTTTTCGATTCATAGTGTAGTATACCCACCTTTAGCGGAGTCATGAACTATAAAACCCTTTTCCAGCGTAATCGTGCGTTTCTTAAACTTTTCAACAAGTACACTGTCATGGGTAACCATCACTATGGTCGTATTGTATTCTTTATTGATCTTCTCCAAAAGATCCATAATTTCCACACTTTTTTCCGGATCCAGGTTACCGGTAGGTTCATCGGCAATCAAAACCTTAGGACGGTTGGCGATAGCTCTTCCGATGGTTACTCTTTGCTGCTGTCCACCGGATAATTCATCCGGATACGCTCTGGCTTTTGCCTTTAAGTCAACCAGCTCCAGCACTTCCCTGACCCGCTTACGAATATCTTTTTTTGACCATCCTAAAACCTCTAAGGCAAAGGCTATATTTTCCTGTACCGTCAAAGTTGGAAGTAAGCGGTAGTCCTGGAATACACAGCCAATATTACGGCGGTAATACGGGACATCTTTATGTTTTAAGGCACCAACATCGGTACCGTTGACATACACTTTGCCTCCATCGGGAACTTCTTCTCCATTGAGTAATTTAATCATGGTACTTTTACCGGATCCTGTTGATCCTATAATATAGATAAACTCTCCATCCTCTACATAGAGAGAGACATTATTTAAGGCATGGACACCGTTTGGATAGGATTTATTTACATTTTTAATATCAATCATTTTCTTCCTCCTTCACCGGTGGTGTAAAGAAATTTTCCGGTCGTTCTCTGCATGGAACCGGAGCCCCGGCCTCACAGGCTGTAGCGGTGCTATCCCATGTTGTACCCCAGCTAAAATCTGCAGTAGAGGTAAACACGGCAACTGCTTCCTCTAAGGACATATCGCCTAAGTTATAAACTTCGATATGACAGTGTCCACCACTGGAATTACCGGAGTTTCCGGTATAGGCAATCTGCTGTCCTTTAATGACCATATCACCCGCTTTGACATTAAATCCACCCTGTGATAGATGAGCAAAGCTGACTGCATAGGTCGTTCCGTTTACACGGCATAACATTTCAATGGTATTACCTCCGCCTGCCGGATAACCATCCCAATTTCCAAGGAACCCGCTCCAGGAATCACTTGGATTGTTGGCATATAATATGACACCGTTGGCCGGTGCATAAACACTGGTTCCTACATCTACTGCCCAATCGACACCCAGATGTAAGCCACCCTCCGGATATTGCCAGGTACCGGCTGACCATTCCCCGTGGACAATCGGATTAATAAAGGAATCATTGTCTTCCAATTCTCCGACATAGTTAGGAGAAATCATGAATGCCGATATTGCGGAAATATCATTAAAATCTCCCCGCTTTTTTGCCTGTAAGTGAGCAATCTGTTTACGATATGCGACTTCCAGAGTTTCTAAAGAAGCTTTTAAATCTTCTACCTGTGCCTGTTCCGTTTCCAGATTCTGTTTGTGTACACTAGCCTGGTCAACCAACCGCTGCCACTCTGCCTGCTGGTCTTCCAATTCCTGCTTTAGCACATTAATCTGATCGATCTGCGATTGGTCATTCTGGGTGATCCGGTCAAGTCCCGTAATCCGCCGAATCATATCATTTAAGTCCTTGGCACCCATAATCAAGTCAATAACCTTATTGGTGCCGATAGAAGCCTGCTCAGAGCGCATACGATTTTTGATCTGATCATCCCAGACGTTGATTTCGCCCTGTTTTCCATCAATTAATTCCTGTAAAGCTGTAACATTGGCTTCAACGGATTCAATATATGCCTGCTGGGCATTAATCTGTTCCGTCAATGTATTTGTAAGATCTCGCTGCCGTCTTGCCAAATCTTCAATCTGCTGGGTATTATCTTCAAGATGCTGAATATCACTGGAGTAGGTATCGATATCCTCTGTTAACTTAGCCATCACTTCTTCCTGGTTAGTCTGGAAGGCAAGACAGGCTTCCACATCTTCTTCAGTTGTCTGGGGCCTTGCACATCGTTCATACCATTCATCGATATTGGAGTAATCCTCTTCGGCATATACGGGAACGGAAGATACAAAAATGGACATGGCACAAAACATACCTAATAATTTATTCTTCATCGTGTACCTCTCAAATATATGCCGGTTGCGATAGCAGAACCTAAGGTTCCTACTCCTGCACCTAACAGCAGTAATTCCAAGCCTGTCTTATAGACAAAAGGCCATGGTTTTATCATTAAGAACATCTCCGATATAAACATGCCGTTCATTGCCTTATATAAATACGTGTACGCAATTGTACATAACACAATCGGAATGATGGCACCTAAAAAGCCTATCACAAGCCCCTCCAAAACTAACGGGAAGGAAATATACCAGTTGTAGGCACCGACGGTTCGCATAATGGATATTTCATCACGACGTACCTGAATGGTTAATCGAATTGTATTGTAGATTAGAAATATGGCAAGCACTGCCATTCCGGAAACAATAATACTGCCGCCTTTACGGAAAGATTCAAAGATATGAATAAGTTTACTAACCGCATCGGTTCCGTAGGTAGCCTGAGCTACGCCGGATATTTTAGAAGCTTTTTCTACAAATTCATCAATTTTTGTATTGTCTTTTAATTCCACAATAAATACATCATACAGTGGATTTTTGCCTTCTCCCTTATATTGTTCAAAGGTATCTCCATCCTCAAGAATCAATTGATCCAATTGAGATTCCTTATCAGAAAAGGTAACAGACTCAACATCCATAGAGTTTAATTCTTTCTCTATTTGAGATCTTTCAGATTCATCTACGGTCGGTAATAAGGATACCTGCACCGATATTCTTTCATCGATCTTCTCGGTGAAATTGGATATATTTGCCGCCAATATGATCATCACCATTGATATCAACAAAGCGATCGCAATGGATAATACAGCAGAAAAGGTCAAAGTACCGTGTCTTCGAATATCTTTTCCAGCCTGCCCGAATAATCGCGGTAAACATTTTATAAACAATAACATCAGCTCACTCCAATCAGACTCCATTATAGCACAGCAATGGCATAGACTATCAAAATGCTTATTTTTCACAAAAACAAGGCCATACTCACATGATTTCACATCTTTATATATAGATACGGAAATATCCGCAATAAAGTACAATTCTGTCTGTAAAAAAGATCAATAGCGTATAAAAAAAAAGTCTCTTTCGAGACTTGATTGACAAATGGTGGAGCGTATCGGGATCGAACCGATGACCCCCTGCTTGCAAAGCAGGTGC
>CACYBS010000017.1 GCA_902772725.1 Erysipelothrix rhusiopathiae | reverse complement strand
TTCATGTAGCCTTTCCTCCTTTACAAGTCTCATAAATCAAATTGCCTAACCCTTCGCAATTTTTTGAGCTATATATATAATTGGATAAATTCCATATCTAAATTGCATCCAATTATATATAAGAGATACTTATCCCAATATCTAAGGATTGAATCCACTGTTATAAATTATGATTTTTTATTTGCACCCAAAAGGGTGCACTTCCCCCTTAATATTAAGACAACTATACACTATAAAATTTATCACATTTTCTGAATGTTGTTAACGGTTTCATGCATTGTAACTAAAGTTATTTATTGTTAGATACATTTAGTTACGCTTTAAAATAACAAGTTATGCATAACATCATACTTATTTGAGTATCTTTTTATATGTTGCTCATAAATCCTTAATTATTTATTGAAGTTAATCACTCAACTACTAAACAAAAAAAAAGAACTGCTTTTACACAGTCCTTGATTAATCATTATATGCCCAGGAAGGAGTATCATCACCTCTTCTTACGAGTATCCCCTTCTGGAATTCTGTCTGGTTTAAGAAGTGAAGGATCTGTAACGTTTCTTCCTCTGTACATCCTACCAATAATTTAACCTGACAGTCTTTCTTTAAAATATCTGCAGAAACTGTAATTGCCTCCACACTTTGAGAATCTAACGATCCTCTAAATACATTTACCGGTGTCTGGTCAGAACCCAGCGTATCCGTTAAGTAACCGTAATCCACCGGATAGATTAAGTTAGGATACTGAAAATGCTTTGTACCTTTGGGTCGGTCAATGGTTAACGTCCCTGAAAATAAAAGCGTATCCATCTTCTGCCAAAAGTATACATTATTTTCCAGCTGCTGCATGATATGTCCTCCTGCAATAAGTGCGTAAGACAATTATAACATTTTGAAAATTATTTACAAGGTATGAAACTTTTTCATCAGCTAAAGTTTTCTGTTCTTTCCAAGAAATCCCAGAACTCTTCCATCTTTGCGGTATTAAAGTCCACCTCTGAATCCAATCCCCATAAAGATACCGAATGATTGATTTCGCTGTATCCAATACCGGACTCTACCGGTTTACCTTCCTTAATTACATACATCGAAGGTGTATATAAGAAATAAGGTGCCATATCCAGTATGATCTTTCCATCTTCGGTACTTGAAGTTAATCTTCTTGTCTCTTCACTGATCATGGATAATCCATAATCGGTCGTATCAATACGATATAATACAAGACCCGGATGTTCTTTCTTTGTCTTTTCAATATATTCTGAAAGCTTTTCACAGAACGGGCAGTTATCTCTTTCAATAATCACCACAAAGCTTTCCATATTATCCATCTTCTCCTGTAATTGGGAAGCGCTGATATCCACCATCTTAAAAGGCTCCACATCGGATGTACATGCACTGATTCCCAAACATACTAAACAAACCAAAATAAATTTTAGAATTCTTTTCACTACTTCATCGTTCCTTTCACATAATTTGTAAAGCCATCCAGACATTTTGTCATAGAGTATGCGAGAGCTTCCATCTTCTCCGGACCTAAGCTTAATGCGGTATGGAAGTCCATAGCCCTGTCAGCAGCCGAGAAGATACCGATGAATCCTTCCTCATATAGCTCATCATATCCTAAGCCCAAAGCACCACTTAAACAGATTACCGGTTTATTGTATTTCTTTGCGACCTGTAAGATACCGTAAGGTACCTTACCGAATTTGGTCTGGGCATCGCTCTGCCCTTCACCGGTATATACCAGGTCTGCTTCTTTAATGGCATCCTCTAACTTAGCATATTCCACACATAATTCAACACCCGAAACCATGCGGGCTCCTAAAATCGATGTAAATACGGCACCTAAACCTCCGGCTGCCCCGGCCCCCGGATTGGCATTCAAGTCCACATGGAAAGTCTGTTCCATCTTTTGAACATAATGTGCCATCCAATCATCCACTTCTTCCATCTGGTTTGGAAAGATGCCTTTCTGTCTTCCAAATACATATACAGCACCCTCTTCACCTAGAAGCGGATTTTTAACATCACTGGCAACCACCAGATTTACATCCTTCGGAAAATAAAACTCCGATCTATCAATATAGGCAATTCTTCCAAGACCATACGAGCTTGGACGTAACGGTCTGTGTCTCTGGTCATAGAAAATAACACCAAACTCTGCAAGCACGCCCATACCGCCATCGGTTGTAGAAGATCCACCTAATCCAATCACAATATTCTTATACCCTTTATCAATTATGTTTTTTAACATTCTTCCTACACCGCGGCTGTTGGTTACTAAAGGGTTACGTTTTTCCTTTGGAACCATGCCTAAACCGATGCAGCTTGCGACATCCATCACTACAAGATCTCTGTCCCTGCAGTAGGCATAACCGGCCTCTATTCTTTCTCCGTAAGCATCTATTGTATCTGTGACCTCCATTTCTCCGTTTAAAAGCTCACAGAAAACCTGAGCGGTTCCTTCCCCGCCGTCTGCCATAGGAAAACAGAGAACCTCATGTTCAGGATTCGCTTTTTTAATTCCTCTTTCAATAGTGCCTGCTGCTTCCTTGGAAGTCATGCATGCTTTGAAAGAATCACACGCAACGACTATCTTCATACACTAATTATACATTTAAACAGTCTAAATTACTACAAATAACCGTTTTAAACATAAGTTACTTAAGTTACGTGACTTCGCTTTTTAACTATATATAAAGGGTTTGACAACGTAACCGAATGTAACTATACTAAAAATGGTGATAACATGGAAAATAATACAGGAACGATGATACGGGAATACAGAAAACAGAAAGGATGGACCCAGAAACGCCTCTCCCAGGAGAGCGGAATCAATGAATCCTCCATCAAGCAGTATGAATTGGGTACCCGTAACCCCAAACCCGACACCTTAACAAAAATAGCCCAGGCTTTAGAAGTAGACATGGTTGATTTAATACCCCAGCAGGAAGTAGAGGTCATCTTAAAGCCGGTTGATGAAACTCCGGTCAATGAGTCCTTCTATATCAACGACACATTGGTTACAAAAATCGTTACACAGCAATTAGACGTAGATGCCCTAACCAAAGATATCGAAGATAAGCTAAAAGCCGATAATTTAACCAATCTAGTCAAACTTTTAGAAGCAGCCGGTATCTTTGTGAATGTAAATGAAGAGTATCTAAATGATGATATTCTATCTTTAGTAAAATCTACCGATAACGGAGATATCTTCTATTCCGTTTCTAAAGACCAGTTAGGTTCTATGTATCAAAATATTGTGAAGTATATAGAATTCCTTCTATTCGATTATCGAAAGTAATATATGCCCTCCATTCAGGAGGGCATATTTTTCATTACAGGTGGTCCATGTAACGCGAATATATTCATCTACTAAGAATACTTTCATCCAGAAGGAATTGCTCAATTCCAACATACTGAATACCATGTTCATCGATAATAGAATTCAAATAATCTTTTACAACCACTATTTTTTTGAACGAATCCGGGATCCGAATCAATGAGGCAATTTCCTGCTCTCGCTTTTTGGGGTCGGCTATTGAAAGTGCAGATTGAACATAAAAACGTTCTTCTCCCCTATTAACAACAAAATCAACTTCAAGTTGTTTTCTGATTTTCTTGTCTGCTACCTTGGTCGCAATTTCAACAACTCCAACATCCACGTCATATCCACGTCGTACCAGATCGGTATAGAGAACATTCTCCATCAAATGCGTTTCTTCGATCTGTCTGAACCCCAACCTTGCGTTTCTAAGCCCTGGATCTATGTAATAATACTTTGATGGGGTTTTAATATACTTTCTTCCCTTTACGTCATAACGCACTGCTTTCTGTATCAGGTAAGCATCCATAAAATAACTAAGATACTTGTCTATCGTATCTGGTGCGATTACTATCCCTCTTTCACTTTTAAATGTATTTGACAGCTTGCTGGGGTTGGTTAACGATCCCACTCCAGAAGCAAGTACATCTAACAATATGTCCAGCACTTCCTTATCATTAAGTATTTTATTTCTCTCCAAAATATCTTTTATATAAGTGCGCTCGAATAAATCTCTTAAGTATTTACTTTTCCGCTCGTGGGAATCCATAGTTGTTACAAGCGGCATACCACCATATGTATAGTATTCCTGCCAGGCTCCCCGCTTATCCCCTTCGTACTTTTCATAAAACTCTGAAAAAGAAAGCGGAAATACACGTACCTCATCGCCTCTATCCCGAAACTGTGTCAAAACATCTGAAGAAAGCATCTTCGAATTACTTCCTGTAATGTATATGTCTGCATTTCGAATCTTCATAAAACCCATGACCACATCCACAAAGGTTATCTTATCCTCCGGATTATCCAAATATGGATTTTGTATTTCCGAAACCAGCTGCACTTCATCGATTAAAACATAATATTTCTGGCCATCTTCATGAATACGATTTCGCACGTACCGATCCAATTCCATCGGATTTCTGTATTTTAAGTTAGAAAAATCATCTAAAGCAATATCAACAATATGATCTCGTGGAATTCCCTCCTTCAGCAGATGATTCATAAACAAATCAAACAGCAATACAGATTTGCCACTTCTGCGAAGTCCGGTAATTATTTTCACGCGTCCATTATCCTTTAGACGAATCAGTGCATTAAGGTATTGTTTTCTATCGTACATAGCATTCTCCTCGTGATTTTTTTGCAGATTGGAACATTTTTTTCACATCTACAACAGAATTTTATCAAGGATAAAATAGAGCAGTCAATCTTTACTTCTGAAATTTTTGCAGATTGGAACATATTTTTCACATTACGTTCCACAAGTATATACTCCAGAATGCCCTGCACTACTTTAATATTGGTTACAATCAGCATCAATTCATACAAAACCCGCAACGAACCACAGATATCGATTTACTGAATGAAGAATTGCGAACGATGATAACAATAACAAAGGTATTTTTAGGCTCAAAATCATCTGTTTATTTATACTCAATCTCCAACGTATCCAGCAGCTGTTTAAATGGTTCCTGCCCATCCAGGCAGGTATCGATCAACCAGCACTTTTCATCCTTCCATTCCGATAAACCTCGGTAATAAAACAGTTTTTTGGTATCCTCAATAATAAATGGAACAATGTCATAGCGAAGGCATTCTTTTAACGCAATCAAACGCCCAACTCTCCCATTTCCATCTTGGAATGGATGAATATATTCAAAATCAACATGAAACGCAATAATATCATTTATAGTCACTTCTGTCTTTGTACGATATATTTCCAACAATTCCTCCATCCATTTCGATACATCCTTTGGCTTTACCGTTTCCTGTCCGCCAACCATATTAGGACGGGTTTTGTAGTCACCTACCGCAAACCGGGAAAACTTTGAGGCAGCTGTATCATGTTTCAATATATAGTGCAGGTGTTTTATTATTTGATCTGTTAATTCCATTTCCGCCACATCGATCACATAATCGACCGCTTGGAAATGATGAACCGTCTCTAATATATTATCCACCAAAAGCCCTTCACCTACATCAATGGTGTTTGTTTCGAAAATCATTCTTGTCTGTTTCTCTGTTAATCGACTTCCTTCAATACGGTTAGAGTTGTATGCCATTCTAACTTGAAGCTCATGATAAAGGCCTCCGGAAATTCCTGCGCTTTTCTCATCCCCTAAAAGCTGCAGTATTTTATTGTCGGAAATGTACCGACTAGAAGCTTTGCATCACAATCGAGATACTCAGCGATTTTTTTAAGCATGATATTTCCAAGCTTTTCTCCCTTTGCGATTTTTGCGATAGTGCGGGAAGAAATCCCAAGTTCTCTAGAGAGCTGAGTTTTAGCGATTCCTTTTTTTTGCGAGCACGACATTTAAGCCTTCATACGAAATCATATAACCACATCCTCTCCATGGCATAACCTTTACTTATTTATATTTAACGAGCACAAAGGTAAAGATTTTAAGTAAAAACTCTCAATAATAGTAAAGATTATCTCTTATGCCTTTTAACACGAAGCCAAAATCTTGAAATAATGACATATTTGGGCATATAAACATTTGAAATAATGCATAACAATTACGAGGAACCATGCCATTCAAAAGGAAAATATGCTTTATAGTAATGGCTTCTTCGGGTAATATTCTGGTTTAACTTTTTTTAACTTCATTGGTAAATATTGAAGTTAAAAAGTTAAACTGAATCCTATAAATGCATTGCCCCTTCTCTAAAAAAATGGAGTACTATCTCCACCCCTTTACCTTCCAATACCCTTTCTTAGAAGATCCTATTCTTTCAATCAAATTCTTTTGTTTCAAAGATTTCAAATACCCTGCAACCGTCTTTCGCGACACATTCATTAAAAATGAAAGTTCCGTAACCGTGTAACCGGGGTTACGTCTTAAATAATCTAATACTGCTGTTTCTTTCTCTGTCAAATATACCCCAATACTATCATTCACCTTATCATTCACCCTATCGTTCACCCTAACGATACGGTATTCCGGAGCAGTAAACTTCACCGTAATATCTCTTGGAAAAATCACATACTGTGGCTTATTGACACCATCTTCTAAACATGCCCTGCAGATTTTCTCAATACCTCTTCCCCAGCTTTCAATGAATCCTGCCAGATAAAATACATAGGCAATATTAGGATTATATGGTATTGAAGCATGTTTTTGAAACAGCTTATCTAAAGTCCAATTCTCAGGAAGACTGCCTTGATTGGCAACATATAACTTATCTTCATACACACTGATTTGAACAGGTATTCCATACTGGTATTGTTTATGGCACACTGCATTAAAAAGAACTTCTCGTAATGCTTCTTCAGGTACAAAATATCTCTCTATCCTCTGCAATCCTTCATAACTGATTTTTGCCTTCATATATTTTAAGTAGATGAGTTTTACAGCCTTATCCACCTGCTCTAAAATTGAGCCATGGATTTCATCTTGATATATAAGATCTGCGTCGGATTCAAAATAGCCAATTTTTATATAAGCCCCTGTCTGATACTTTTCCGGATCTTCACTAAATAACAGCATGGCTGCATTGGTCAAATATCCACTATTGGTTAAATGAAGCTTTTCCATCAATATCTCTTTAGGTTCTTCCAATAAATTTGGATCGATTCGTCCTTTCTTATACGCGAGCTCTTTAAACATATCAACCACTCTGTTATCCACATCTTCAACTCTAAAAGCCGGTAATGGGGCATTATCCCAGGTTACTCCCCGCTTTTGTAGAAGGAATTCTTCTAAAGCCGACCCTGTTAAGATTTGGTTTGAGCTTCCACTTCGATAATAATAAATTCCTTTGCAGGAAATCCCGATTGAATAGGGCGGAACATCAATTTCAATGTACTCCTTTCCCTGCTTTACCCTGCGGTTGACTGCCACAATAATTCCCAGAACAGATTTAATTTTAGGAGGGATTTTCTCCAACAATTCTTTACAGTTTGGTAATCCAATCGGATTGCCATTATCGTCGCAGCCAATATACAATTTGCCTCCCTGGGCATTTGCAAAACCACTTATCCACGCTAGATAACGATCATCCCAATCTTCTTTATATTCAATATTTTGTTGTTCAGGCATTGTTACACTCCTTTCCCTTTATTTACCAATACGTAAAAACAAGAAAAAAGGTAAAAAAAAGCAATTAAGCATATCGCTTAACTGCTATATTGAATCATTATGCTGTCTTTTTCTTTCTTTCGTAATACCAGACAATACCTACGATCATAACGATTTGTACAGTGACTGCCATAAGTGCACCTTCGATTCCAAACGAAGTGCTGTAGGCAAAGCTGTCTCTTGCGGTTGCTGCATCTAAGCCAAAGATTGATTGGCTTCTCGTATCTTTTTTAAACTAGTAACAAAGGTGGATTTGCCAACAGATTCTCAACAAGTTCCTTATAGATATCCACTCTGTCAATTTCTGTCATAGTCGTAATTTTCTTTCCAGCATCCTTACTGCTGGCTCCACAATGATATATTTTCATATTCCGTCCATAATCGAGTATGATATATCTGTCATGAACTTTATTAGCGGATTTTAAGAAAGTAATATTTCGTTCGGGATATTCGATCCGGAAATCATTATATTCTGTTATTCTTAAGGGGCTATATCCTTTATTATCGCTTATTATAGTTATATCTATTGTCGCTTCTGCATGAGTCAAATGATGAAGCGTCTTTATACCAAGATAATCATCGACTATGATAATACTCTTCTCCGCCTTTTTATAAATGGTCTGATATGCCATATCTGCTTTAAAAGGCTCACCATCAAGTATCAGAATCTCCTCTGATTTCATCTCGTTATCAAATATCCTCATAAAATCCGATAAACTTTCTCTGGTGAGCATATTATCTTCTATATGTTGAACTTTTTTTGACAACTGACAATGTTTAATTTCAAGAGATTTTAATCCATCATATGGTAACAACCCATGCCTTATGTAATGAGACATTTCCACAAAAGCCTCCATAATAAAGACGCTGGCTTGAATAGCTCTTTCAGTGTGTAGACAAGATGTGAGCATCGCTACCCCTTGTTCTGTATAAGCATACGGCAAATATTTAATATTTGAACCACGCCTGCCATTCAAGATTCCAATTTGGAATCTTGAACACTCTTCACTAGTCAGTTGAAAACAAAAGCTTTTTGGAAATCGCTTGATATTACGTTTCATAGCCTTATTAAGATTACCGGTTGCGACACCAAAATAAGCAGCAATATCTCTGTCAATCATTACTCGAGAACCTCTTATCTCATATATATGTGCTGCAATTTCTTCTTTGTCGATTGGCTCGACAACGTCCAATCCTGTTTTTTCACTCATATTTAATAATCCTCACTATTTGAAATTCCGATTTAGAATCTTAATCGCTTTATTTACCTATACTAAAAACGAGAAAAGAGGTAAAAAAAAAGCAATTAAGCATAGCGCTTAACTGCCAATGGCGTCAACCTAAAAGTGTTGATGCCTTATTTTTTGACTTGCAGTAATCTTAACTACTAACCGTGAAGGTAAATACCATCG
>CACYBS010000016.1 GCA_902772725.1 Erysipelothrix rhusiopathiae | reverse complement strand
CAATCTCATAAAAATACGTTTGTCTTAGTTTTCATAAATCTTTATTTACTATTTCTTAAATTCTTTCTAGACAATTGAAAATGAAACAAGTATTATTTTGAACAATGGAGGTTGAGATTATGAAGCTTATTTATAACGTTTCTGACCGTCCGGAATTCGGTCAAATGATCGTTTATGCGTTCCAGCAAGTTCTTGCCATTATGGCAGCTACAATTGCCGTACCTATGATTGTCGGCAATGGTATGAGTACTGCAGCCGCTCTTTTTGGTGCCGGTGTTGGTACTTTAATTTACATTTTATTTACGAAGCATAAGAGTCCGGTTTTTCTAGGCTCTTCTTTTGCGTTTATTGGTTCGATGTCGGCTGCCTTTGCCGGTGCTGTTTCACTGGCTGCCGGTTATGCAGGTATCATTATCGGTGCCGCCTTTGCCGGACTTGTTTATGTCGTATTTGCCCTGATTATCAAAATGGTGGGAACACACTGGGTTGAAAAACTGATGCCTCCGGTTGTAACAGGACCAACCGTTGCGATTATCGGACTTTCCCTTGCCACCAATGCGGTAAGTGATCTTCAAACCAGCAATGTTACCGGTGATCCTACACAATGGGCTGTATTATGCGGTTTGATTGCCCTTTTCACAACAATGATTGCAAGTACATACGGAAAGAAACACGTTCGCTTAATTCCTTTTATTGTCGGTATCTTAGTCGGTTATGCAGCTGCATCCATCATAACTATGATTGGTTATTCTACAGGCAATGTGAATATGCAGATTGTGAATTACTCTTCTATCACAAATTTATTTACAAATGGAATCAGCTTAAAAACTTTTGTCTCTGTACCTGACTTTACATTCTTATCCGCCTATGATGGCTTTGCCCAGATTGATAAAAGCTATATCTATACGATTGCGGCTGCTTATGTTCCGGTTGCCTTTGTCGTATTTGCCGAACATATTGCCGACCATAAAAATATTTCTTCCATCATCGGAAAAGATTTATTAGAAGATCCGGGATTAGACAATACACTTCTTGGTGATGGTATCGGCTCTGCTGTTGGTGCTTTCTTCGGTGGTTGTCCGAATACTACCTATGGAGAATCTGCTGCCTGCGTGGCGCTGACCCGCAATGCATCGGTTGCCACAATTGTGACTGCAGCGATTGAATGTATCATCATTTCATTTTTAACTCCGTTTATCGCCTTTATTTCATCCATCCCTTCCTGCGTAATGGGTGGTGTATGTATGGCTCTATATGGATTTATCGCCGTATCCGGCTTAAAGATGATTCAGAAGCTTGACCTTGATGTCAACCGAAATCTATATGTAGTATCTACGATCTTAGTATCCGGTATCGGTGGTCTTTCCTTAACATTCGGAGATGTTACCATTACCTCTATCGCATGCTCATTGATTCTTGGCATCATCGTAAACACGATGTTAAAAAATGATCCGGTATTTAACCGCGAAGAAGAAATATAAATAAATACAAGGGCTGTAACGAAAGTATTTCATTTCGTAACAGCCCTCTTTTTTTTTAATCCTGACGTTTATCTTCTGCTACCCAGACATGCCATTTTGGAGCTGTTGGCATTTCAGAGCCGGTAACGATTGATTTAATGACTCTTCTGTGTACAATTGCACAGCATACAGCTAACAAGCATGCACCGCCTAATATCTTTTTCATATTGTATTTCTCCTTATTCTTTAAATTTATTTTAAGTGGTTTAGTGGTATTAATCAATTATCCTTCCCGATAAATACTGTCTTCAAAATGTCATTTTTTATTAACTCAAAACCAAGATTCACTCGACATCCCAACAATCAGATACTGCAGGAAACATATGATCTTAATCAGTTCTTCCTTCTTTCATAACGCACTGAAGTTTTTCATCCGTAACTATGAGCGCCTTTGGAAAAGAATCCCAGTTAATTGCATCCATCCCAATGATTTCATTTTGGTACAGCTGCAGGGCTTCCCCACTCATAAACTTCCGTAAAAATGTCTGCAAAACCTCTGAGAGATCCTGATTTATCACATTGCCATACATCGAAGACGCCTCATCGTTACCAAGTAAGAGGGCTGCCGCATCAACCGTTCCGGATCCAAGCTTCTCGATCAACGGCTTTCTGTCCCAGTACATAAGATGTACCTTATTTCCGCCCTCCGTAAGACTCGCGGCACTTCGATACATACAATGGGTGAGAAATCGTTCAACAAGCTTTGCCTTGGCATCCGTTTTGTCCGAAGTGTCCTGCTGCAGTTCGATGTACTTCTTTGCGTCTTTGGCAATTTGGCCATCAGGTGAGTTTAGCATCTCAGATAAAACAACTGACATGAAATCTTCATAATGATGCCTGCCGATAATAGACCGGTAAACCTGCATTTCATTTTCCGGAATGCCGATAATAAACTCGATTCCGGCAGCTGCTCCTTCACTCAAAGCTCCATTTATATCCACAGGGAGCCATTCCCCATCACAGGTCGGCGCGCACATATTTTGCCATAGCCTTTGTGCCGCCTCCTTCAGTACTTTCGTATCCAGTTGTAAAAGTTCCCCCATCGATGCAGTCTTCGTTTCCTTCAGCAGATCTGCCGCAAGGGCTCTGGCTCCATCAGTTGAGATATAAGCAGCTTCGGTAAGACCGTTAAATACAAACGCCCTTTGAAACAGCGACTGTGCATGTCCCCCTGAGGCAAGCAGCAGCAGAGAGGTTGCCCCGGACTCGAAGCCGACTGCCGTAATATTATTTGGGTCGCCTCCGAAGGCAGCGATGTTTTCTTTGATCCACTTCAGTGCTGCGACCTGGTCAAGGAGTCCCAGATTTAACGAATCCGGATATGCCCCGCCTCCGGGAACCTCTGAAAAATCGATAAATCCGAAAATGCCAAGCCGGTAATTGAAGCTGACAAATACAGTATCCGGATGCGCACTGATAAAATTATCGCCATAGATCAGAGGATCTGCAGATCCTCCGCAGGTAAAATCGCCATGATGGAACAATACAAGAACCGGCTTTTTGTCTTCCTCATTTTGCGCACTGATACAGATGTTCAGACTGAGACAGTCCTCACTCTGCCTGTGATGTTTCAGGATAGATCCCTTGTGCTCCACCTGTATAGCGGAAGCTCCAAAGTGTTTTGCCTCATAGACAGCATCAGAAGCCGGAAGCGGTTCAGGTGCTTTCCATCTCAGCTCCCCAACAGGTGGCTTTGCATAGGGGATTCCCAGATAAAATATGTTTTTCTTATTCTTTTCCCCGACATAAATGCCTGTTTTTGTCTTGATGGCATATTCAGTGTCATATTCTCCGGATATCGGCTGATTTTGTCTGTTCGTTTGGTCAATGTCCTCTTTTGTTACATCGAACACAAAGCCTTTGCTTCCATCTCCGTAAAGGCTGCGGATCCTTCTGATGCGAAATCCGCGGATAAGCAGGTTCAGAACAAAGCCAAGAATCGGCATACCGATAACCCATGTGAACTGGTCCAGAAGATAATCCATCATGGACACACCCATCCTCGTGACTGTCATATAGTGGACAAAAAGGAAAAAGAGAACAATTCCACCATACAACATGGCACGTATCTTCGGATTTTTCTGAACTTTCCTGCTGAAAGCGATTCTGTTTATGATCTCTTCCGTTCCGATTCCGACGGCAATGCTTGCAAGAACACATACAGACTCCGGCAAGCCGAGCAATCTCGAAAACACTTCGCCAAACCCGTATCCCAGTGCCGAAACAAAGGCGACCGCAAACGTATCAATTGTAAATAATTTCTTCATTCGTTCTTCTCACATTTCATGTTTTTCGCAAAAATGTTCCGCAGCCACAGCTTTCAGATCAACAGTATCCCGTAAGTCCATGACCCGATAAACGCGAAAAAAGTCACATCGGCAGTAATGGTTTCAGCCCTTACTGCCGAAGAATTTCATTGTATATCGTCAGTTTCTCAGGATTTCAGCTGATCCAAATATGCAGCTTCTGTCCGTCAAAGAAGGTAAAGACGCGTCAATGATGTTGAATTCAAAGGAGTCAGTGAGAATCGTTCTAATCGTCTCCTTGGTTAGAGAGCTCCTCCCAAATATACTCCATGAACTCCTGCCACATTTCTTCCATGGCAAAATAAGGAACAGGTCGGCCCTTAAACGACGAATCCTCTTTACTCTTATCATCCGGGTTGAAAGGATTATAGTGCATTTTCTTCCCGACATAGTATACTTCAGCCGGCAGGATGTTGCTGAAACCATCATGCTCAGCCGTGAGCAGGTCGGTATCGAATACCAGATAATCTGCATCTTTGCCGGCCTCGATGGAACCCTTCTTCTTTTCGATGCCCAGCTGCTTTGCGCCGTTAATCGTATATCCAATCAGCATTTCTTCAATTCCCATTCTCTCATCCAGAGGAGGGAATATATCTTTGTAGCGCTCAACATCCATAATCTTTGTCTTTTCGGAAACGAAACGCGTCATTCCTACCTCCATGCCAAGGTATGGGTTCCAGGCTGAGAAATCTGCGTACACAATATTATCGCTGGACCAGGAAACTAAAGCCCCGCTGTCCCATACAGATTTGCAGCGATACAGTTTTTTGCCACGGTCTTCGCCAAAGAGTCTCTTATATACCTCGACATCATCGCAATGCCACCAAGGGGTAAAATTCGCAATCACTCCCAGAGGTGCAAAGCGGTTCAGATCTGCAGTGTCCTGAATCTGAAGATGGGCACTGACGACTCTGATACGGAAATCGTCCCCGAGTTCTTTTTTTACCTGCTCCACGGCATCCAGCACCAGTCGTGAGGAAGCTTCACCGACGGTATGTGTATGAAAATCCAGCCCTTCCTTATTCAGCACTTTAAGAAGAGCTACAAGTTCTTCCAGATTCATGGCAGTGCATCCTAGTTCACCGGTATCCGCATAAGGCGTAACCATAGCTCCGGAATGCAGCTTCAGGGTGCCATCCATGAAAAGCTTCAAGGTATGAACTTTCAAGTGTTCCGTATTATATTCCTTTTGCATGCGTTTTAGCTCTTTGATACCTTCTTCTGCTTCCCAGGCGGCAGAGATTACATAGCAGCCATCAACATAGACAGGCAGCTTCCCCTGCTCATCCAGAGCCCGAAGGCGGGAGTAGACATGCTCATGAAATTCAGGATATCCCGGAATACCGGCGTCAAAAACCGCTGTCACACCGACACTGATGCAGAAATCAATCCAGCGCTGAATTGCCTTATCAATTTCCGAATCCGGCTTGTTCATCGCTCTGTCCAGGATGATTGGCAGTTCCGTTGCGCCCTCGCTCATTTCTCCGGTCACATGCCCGTCCTTACGCACATAAAAGCTTAAGCCGGGCACCGGATCTTTGGTCTCGTCGGTAATGCCATGCTTCTTTAAGATATT